>DAITLT010000280.1:0-4560 GCA_036835505.1 Pseudomonas sp. | reverse complement strand
GGCGCTCGGAGGTGGTGCCGGCGGTGGTCACCACGTTCTTGCCCTTGAGGTCGGCAAAATCGCTGACGCCACTGGTCTTCTTGGTCAGCAGGCGGGTGCCAACTTCAAAGATGCCGACGGAGAAATCCACCTGCTGTTGGCGCTCGACGTTATTGGTGGTGGAGCCGCATTCGAGGTCCACGGTGCCGTTTTGCACCAGCGGGATACGGGTCTGCGAGGTGACCAGGTTGTAGCGCACCTTCAGCTCGGGCATGCCCAGCTCCTGCTTGATCGCTTCGACGGCTTTCAGTTGCAGGTCGTGGGAGTAGCCCACCGGCTGGCGCGGGTCATTGCCCAGGTAGGAAAACGGAATCGAGGCATCGCGATGCCCGAGGGTGATGGTGCCGCTGTCCTTGATTTTTTTCAGGGTGCCGGTGAGTTCGGCGGCCTGCAGGGATGTCGAAAGCAGGGCAGCGGCGATGGCTGCACCCAGCAACTGGGGGACGATGCGCATGAGTTTTCTCCTCGGTTTATTGTTGTATGGCAATGCCGGCGCTCTTGAGCAGAGTCAGTGAGCGATGCTTGCTGGATGTCCTAGGAGCAGAAACTGTGCCAGTGATCTGGTTTTCGATTTATTTTCTAACGTATTGAAAATAAACAATTATTTATGGGTGGCCGAGGCGGGCTGACGTCGCTTTGTTCGGCGTGCCGAATAGCGGCTGGAGTGGCGTTCGGTTTTCCGAATGCCTTGGCCGGGCATTGGCTGCTGATGGTCAGCCAGTGCCGGCAGCTGAAACGCAACAGGCCCCGCATCGCGCAATGTTGTTCGTTTAAGGCGCCACAGCGGTAGCCCGGATGAAATCCGGGGGCGAATGCGCACGTCAACGAGCCTCCCCGGATTTCATCCGGGCTACAAAAATGCCGTTTACTTGGCTTAAGTGAACGGCATTGCCCGCATAGCGGGGCCTGCTGGTTACCGGTAGCTGGGTTTATTCGGTCAGCGGCTTGCCTTTGCCCTTGGGTGCAAGGCGCGCCGCCAGGCCCATGGAGGCGACCACCAGGCGCTGGTACAAGGCCGGTAGCAGGCGCTGCATCAGGTCGCTGGCATAGGCGTCGCCGCCGATCAGAATCCGCCGTTTATTGGCCAGTACGCCATTGATGATGACCTTGGCGGCCTGTTCCGGGGTGGTGCGCAGCAATTGGTCATGGAATTGTTGCCGGCCCTGGGCGACGTCTTGGCCGGTGACCTGGCTCAGGCTGTCGTTCATTCGCGCACTCAGGGCGATATTGGTCTTGATCCCGCCGGGGTGTACGCAACTGGCGGAAACCCCGCAGGCGGCCATGTCCAGCTCCTGGCGCAGGGCTTCGGTAAAGCCGCGCACGGCAAACTTGCTGGCGTTGTAGGCACTCATGCCGGGCTGGGCGAACAGGCCGAAGATGCTCGAGGTGTTGACGATATGGCCTTCCCCCGTGCTTTTCAGGTGCGGCAGGAAGGCCTTGGTGCCGTTGACCACGCCCCAGAAGTTGATGCTCATCACCCACTCGTAGTCGGCGTAGTCATTGCCCTCCACGGTGCCGCCCTGGGCGACGCCGGCGTTGTTGAAGATGGCATTGACCTGGCCGTATTGCGCCATCACCTGGTCGGCCCAGGCTTGCACAGCGTCACGCTCGGCGACGTTGACCAGGGCTTCGCTTGCCTTGACCCCAAGCGCGCGTGCCAGTTCGGCGGTTTCCTTGAGGCCGGCGCTGTTCACATCTGCCAGGGCCAGGTGGCAGCCCTGGCGCGCCAACCCCAGAGCCAGGGCGCGACCAATGCCGGAACCGGCGCCAGTGATCGCGGCCACTTTATTCTCGAAGGACTTCATGGCTTGACCTCACTGGCGACTTGGCTGGCTGGGGCGAATCTCTGCGCCGGGTGTACCGGGTTGCGTCGGCTGAAATGGTAAGCCGCCGGGTCAAAATTACGGGTCAGCCAGCGGTAGCGCCAGGTGAAGCCCGGCCAGACCGTGCAGTTGCGGCCGCTGACCGGGTGCAGGTACCAACTGGTGCAGCCGCCGGCATTCCACACGGTTTTGCCCAGGCTGTTCTGGATTTTGCCGTTGAAGGCGTCCTGGGCTTCGCGCTTGGGTTCCAGGCTGGCCAGTTGGCGGGTGTTGAGCAGGTCGAGGGCGCCGAGGATGTAGTGAATCTGCGACTCGATCATGTACACCATCGAGTTGTGGCCCAGCCCGGTGTTCGGCCCCATGAGGAAGAACAGGTTGGGGAAGCCGGCAGTCATGGTGCCTTTGTAGGCCTCGGGGCCTTCTGGCCAGGTGTCCAGCAGGTCGACGCCATCGCGGCCAAACAGCAGGTTGCGCGGTAGCGGGTCGCTTGGGGTGAAGCCGGTGCCGAAGATGATGGCGTCGATTGGCCGTTCCTGGCCATCGCTGGTGACGATGCTGTTGGCGCGGATTTCGCGGATGCCCTCGGTGATCACATTGACATTGGCCTGGGCCAGCGCCGGGTAGTAGTCGTTGGAGATCAGCACGCGCTTGCAGCCCATGCGGTAATTGGGGGTGACCTTGGCGCGCAGGGCCGGGTCCTTGATCGTGCGCTGGATATAGCCTTTGCTCAGCCACTCGGCCGCTTGCATGATCCGCGGCGCCCAGGCAAAGCCGATCACCCGGCTTTCCAGCAGGCCGTAGATCAGGCCGCGCCAGGCTCTTTGCAGCAGCGGACAGCGTTGGAAACGCTGGCGCTCGCGCGCACTGATGGCGCGGTCCGGCTTGGGCATGATCCACGGCGCGGTGCGTTGATAGAGATCCAGTTGCGCCACCTGTTTCTGGATCTGCGGAACGAACTGGATGGCCGAGGCGCCGGTGCCGATCACCGCCACCCGTTTGCCGGTCAGGTCGTAAGCGTGGTTCCACTGCTGGGAGTGGAACATCGCACCTTTGAAGGTTTCGATGCCATGCAACGGCGGAATTGAGGCCGTCGACAGGGCGCCCATCCCGGAAACCACGAATTGCGCGCTGAACTGCTCGCCGCTGGCATCTTCGATCAGCCATAGCTCGTGGTGTTCATCCCAGCGCAGGCTGCGGATTTCGCTGTTGAGCAGGGTCTTGTCCTGCAGCGCGTATTTGCTCCAGCAGCCTTCGAGATAACTTTTGATCTCGGCCTGGGGGGCGAACATGCGCGTCCAGTTTGGATTGGGTTCGAAGGAGAACGAGTACAGGTGCGACTGCACATCGCAGGCGCAGCCAGGGTAATGATTGACGCGCCAGGTGCCGCCGACGCCAGCGTCTTTTTCAAACAGCAGAAAATCGTTCTCGCCTTGCTGTTTTAGGCGAATCGCCATGCCCAGGCCGGAAAATCCGCTGCCGATGATGGCGATCTTGCAATGACGGGTGGGCAGGTGGGCTGCAGGTGCGTTCATGGCCAGGAAACCTCATTGTTGTTGTTTTGGGTTGGCGGCGAGTCGCCCGGATAATCCCCGGCGTCGCCGCAGCGATGGCGCTCAGCCGTTGAAGCCGAGGCGCCGGCGCCAGCGCTGCTCCAGTTGTTGAGTGTTCTGCTGGGCGGGGTGAAAGCCCGGTTTGTAATACTGCAGATACGGCCCCAGCAGGCCGGTGATATAGCCGTTGCGCGGGCCAAACAGGGTCTTGAGACCATAGCCCCAGCTCTTGGCGTTGAATAGTTGGCCGTCCTTGCGCAACAAACCGAGCTGGAACCAGACAAGCACGCCAATAAACACCAGGGTGCTCAGGGCCATGCTGAGAATGCGCACCCAGTAGCCACCCCCGATGGCCTGGTAGGCGTCGTAGGCCACCGATTTGTGCTCGTTCTCCTCGATGGCATGCCACAGCCAGAGCTTGTACATTTTCTCGTCGTCGATCTGGGTGGTCAGGTCTTCGCGCTGCAGCAGTTGCTCGGCCATGCTGGCGGTGAAGTGTTCCAGGGCGCAGGTGGCGGCCAGGCGCTGCTTCTTGCTGGTGCAGCGGGTGACCCATTCCAGCAGCACCTTGATGCGCAGCTCCAGGCGGTGCAGGTCGATGCCATGGGTCTGGGCGTATTCGTTGTAGGTTGCATGCTCCTTGGAGTGCATGGCCTCCTGGCCGATAAAGGCGCTGATGTCCTTCTGCAGTTGCGGGTCTTTGATCTGTTCGCGCACGGCCCGCACGCTGTCGACAAAGAACTTCTCGCCATAGGGAAACAGCGACGACAGGTTGTTCATGAACTGGGTCATAAAGGGGTTGCCGTTCCACCAGTATTTCTGGCTGTCGGCAAAGCTGAAATCCATTCGCCGCACGGGAAAGCTGGCCTGGGGGGCGGGGGCTGCGCGGGCACTGATCGACATGGCAAGGTCCTCGGTAGTGTGGCTCGCGAGCGTGCTGCGAGCCTGATTGTTATGGGCTGGCCGGCGGCCCAGGACGGGCGCGGCTGCTGCGCACTACTATTGGATTTGCCGGCGCTTGCTGCGAGGTCAAATCTGGCCAAAGATGCCTGAGGCAGACCAACTTTCGACGGGCGCAAGGCTGCCCAAGCACCGCTTAGACGGGTGTTGGCAGGGCGTTTGGGTTGCTCGGCGGGTGTGCGGGAGGG
>DAITLT010000279.1:0-4642 GCA_036835505.1 Pseudomonas sp. | reverse complement strand
GCGGGCGAATCGAGTGGATCCGTGCCAGCTCGACGCCGAGGCGGAAGGTCAGGGCCGCGCGATCGCCGCCCAGGCTTGTGTCCTTGACCACTGCATGGCCGGCGGCCAGACCGCCTACTTTGCGCATGACGAAGAACGGTCTGCCGATGACCTGTGCCGCACTGCACAGCCACAGCGGTTCGGGAACCGTGACCCCGGCCGCGAATGCGGCCTTGAGCAGGGCGAACTCCTGGGCACGGCCATGACTCACCGACACCCCCGACGGCGAGTCGGCTCGGATCACCAGCTCCAGGGTGCCGGCGAGGGCACCGTCGCTGATGTTGGCAACGGCCAGCCAGTTTTCCTGGATGGCACCGCCAGAGAGCAGGCGAAAATCGCTGAATTCGACCGCCTCGGCTTTGGCCTGTTCGGCCACATAGGCCTCAAGCGCGCTACGCAGTAAGTCGCTCATAGGCTGAATTTCTTGAAGATGCGTTTGGCCAGGCTCCAGCGGTGCACTTCCGAGGGGCCGTCGTAGATTCGGAAGGCGCGCATATCGGAGAAGATCCGCGCGACTATGGTTTCACCGGTCACGCCCTGACCACCGAGGATCTGCACGCTACGATCGGCGACGCGCCAGGTGGCTTCCGAGGCCAGTACCTTGGCCATGCTCGACTCGGACAGGGCCAGGCTGCCCTGATCGAGAACCCAAGCTGTGTGGAGGATGGCCAGACGTACGCTGTGCATGTCCATCTCGTTGTCGGCAAGCATGAAACCGACGCCTTCGTGGCGCCCTAGTTCCTTGCCGAAGGCCATGCGCCGGGTGGCATAGCGTGCGGCAATATCATGGCAGCGGCGGGCCTGGCCGAGCCAGCGCATACAGTGGGTCAGGCGAGCGGGGGAGAGGCGCACTTGGGCGTATTTGAAGCCTTCGCCCAGCTCGCCAAGGATGGCGCTAGCCGGCACGCGCAGGTTGTCGAATGCCACCACGCAGTGGCCACCGGGGAAGCACGAATCCATCGAGTCCATACTGCGTTCGATGCGGATACCTGGAGTGTCCATGTCGGTGAGGAACATGGTGGCGCGGCCGTCTTCCAGCTTGGCCATGATGATCGCCAGGGTCGCGCCCTCGGCGCCGGTGATGAACCACTTACGGCCGTTGATCACGAAATCGTCGCCGTCGCGTACCGCCAGGGTCTGCAGCATCGACGGGTCGGAGCCGGCGCCGGGATCCGGCTCTGTCATGCAGAAACAGGAGCGGATCTGCCCGGCGGCCAGCGGCCGCAGCCAGCGTTCCTTCTGCGCGTGGGTGGCGACCGCTTCCAGCAAGTGCATGTTGCCTTCGTCCGGTGCTGCGATATTCAGCGCAACCGGGCCGAGGGTGGAATAGCCGGCTTCCTCGAAGAACACCGCCTTGCTGCGGTGATCGAGGCCGAGGCCGCCATATTCCGTCGACACGTGGGCCGAGAGCAGGCCGGCGCTGGTGGCGGCATCGATCAATTCGCGGCGCAGGTCTTCGCTGGGACCGTGGGGGCCGCAACGCGGATCCTTCTCGAAGGGAATTACCCGGGTGGCGATGAAGTCGCGCACCCGCGCTTGCAGTGCGGTCAGTTCAGCTGAAATCGTAAAGTCCATGGGCAACTCTCGCGTGGCTGTGCGTCGAATATCAGGCGTAGCGGTAGAAACCGCGGCCACTCTTGCGGCCCAGATAGCCGGCCTCGACCATTTCCCGTAGCAGCGGGGCAGGGCGGTATTTGGAGTCATTGAAGCTGTGGTAGAACACCTCCATCACAGCCAGCAGGGTGTCCAGGCCGATCAGGTCGGCCAGCGCCAGCGGGCCGATCGGGTGGTTGCATCCCAGGCGCATGCCGTCGTCGATGTGCTCGGCGCTGGCCAGACCTTCTTGGAGGACGAAGACCGCTTCGTTGATCATGGGAACGAGGATGCGGTTAACGGCGAAACCAGGGCTGTTGCGGGCGTTGATTGCGGTCTTGTGGATTCGCGTAACGAAGTCTTCGGCAGCGGCCTGGGTACTGTCGCTGGTCTGCAGGCCGCGGATCAGTTCGATCAGCGCCATGACCGGCACCGGATTGAAGAAGTGCATGCCGATGAAACGATCCGGTCGGCCAGTGGCGGCGGCCAGCTTGGTGATAGATATCGACGAGGTGTTGCTGGCGATCAGGGTCTGTGGTCCGACAATGGCGTCGATGTCCCTGAGGATCTGCAGCTTCAGCGCTTCGGCCTCGGTGGCCGCCTCGATCACCAGGTCGGTATCAACCAGGGCGTGTTTGTCGGTGCTGCTGCGCAGGCGTCCGAGAATGTCGCGCTTGCCCGCTTCGTCGAGGCTGCCCTTGCGCAGCAGTTTGTCCAGGCTGCCCTCGATGCTCTGCCGGCCACGCAACAGTGCTGCATCGGAAATGTCGACCATGATCACGTCGAGGCCCGCCATGGCGCAGACCTGGGCGATACCATTGCCCATGGTCCCGGCGCCGATCACGCCTACGGTATGTATCTGCATCTCGCTACTCCCAGTGTTCTGCTGACGGGCGCACCCGCAGGTTCAAAGGCGTTCGAAAATGGCGGCAATACCCTGGCCGCCACCGATGCACATGGTTACAAGGGCATAGCGACCCCCGCAGCGGTGCAGTTCGTAGATCGCCTTGGTGCTGATGATCGCGCCAGTGGCGCCGACCGGGTGGCCGAGGGAAATACCCGAGCCATTCGGGTTGACCTTCAAAGGATCCATCCCGAGTTCCTGAGTGACGGCGCAGGCTTGGGCGGCAAAGGCCTCGTTGGCTTCGATTACATCCATCTGTTCCATGCTCAAGCCGCAGCGCTGCAGCACCAGACGTACCGCCGGCACCGGCCCCATGCCCATATAGGCTGGGTCGACGCCTGCGTGGGCATAGCCAACCAAGCGGGCTAGCGGTTCCAGGCCCAATGTGTGCACACGCTGTTCCTCGGCCAGCACCAGTGCGGCGGCGCCATCGTTGAGGCCGGACGCATTGCCTGGCGTGACGGTGCCATTTTCCTTGAGGAACACCGCCTTCATCCCTGCCAGTTGTTCTAGGGTCAGTTCGGGGCGGATATGCTCGTCGCTGTCGAAGCTGATGGTGCCTCGGCGGGTCTTGATTTCGACCGGAACAATCTGTCCCTTGAAATAACCCTTGGCTGAAGCCCGGGCTGCGCGACGCTGACTTTCCAGGGCTAGGGCATCCTGCATCTCGCGGCTGATGCCGTAGCGGCTGGCGACATTTTCTGCGGTAACGCCCATATGAGTACGCTGCCAGGGGTCATGCAGGATGCCATTCATGTAGTCGACCACCTGGTTATCACCCAGGCGTGCCCCCCAGCGCATGCTCGGCAGCATGAACGGGCCGCGACTCATGTTCTCGGCACCTGCACCGATGGCAATATCGGTATCGCCCAGCAGAATCGCCTGGGACGCAGAGATAATCGCCTGCAGACCAGAACCACACAGGCGGTTGACATTGAAGGCAGGGGTTTCCTGAGGGATACCTGAATCCATGGCGGCCACCCGACTCAGGTAGGCATCGCGAGGTTCGGTTGGAATCACGTTGCCCATAACTACGTGACCGACCTCGGCAGGGTCGACGCCTGAGCGAGTCAATGCAGCCGAGCAGGCTGTGGTTGCCAGGGTGGCGAGAGGTGTGTCCTTTAGTGTTCCGCCGAAGGCGCCGATTGGGGTGCGCGCAGCACTTAAAACGAGAATCTGACGCTGTGTCATGACAAGTCCTTCAGCAGGGCCAGTGCGAATGGTCCCGGGTACTTGAGAGTGTGGGTTCCAATGCAGCATGGAAATGTCGACCAAAGCCGCGTAAGACAGGCGTTGGATGCGTATTAAATTAAAAAACATTTTTGTTCGTTTGTAAATGCTTGCGTCATTGCGATTCCTCGCATAGAGTCAATTTTGTCAAACGAGTGACGGCGGTGCGGCGCACAGTAAGCTCCTGTA
This sequence comes from Pseudomonas sp., assembly GCA_036835505.1. Classification (GTDB taxonomy): domain Bacteria; phylum Pseudomonadota; class Gammaproteobacteria; order Pseudomonadales; family Pseudomonadaceae; genus Aquipseudomonas. The sequence goes on along the minus strand of DAITLT010000279.1, from coordinate 687 downwards.
CGTGTGAGTCCCGCAGGTCTGCTTGGCAAGGTGAGTCGGCTGGTTGGAGGCGCGTCGTTTCAACGGAGTGCTCCACCGGGACTCATCAGAACCAGAGCGGAAGAAAAAGATTGGCTGAAGCGAAAACCCGAGTGCTGTATTGCAAGGGCTTGGGATGAAAGAGTCTTTCTCTTGAGAAAAAACAATGAAAATAAAAATAATTGCTGCAAGTTTTTTCACGTTGGCTGCTATCGCGCTGTTCTCGGCGCTGCTGTTGGCAGAGCCGGCGCATTACGCCTATGCAAAAACCATTACTCCCCCCGGTTGCCAGTACACGCCCTACGGCTGTTCGTTACCGCCTGGCTTCAGGGGCTGGCCACAGTTCCCTTGATCTAGCCCGGTGCGTTAATGAAACATCCGGCTAGGACAAAATTAGGACAAAAAGCGCGCCGGTGTATGCCTTTCTACGCCACCAGCGCGGTAGTGAGCTCCGGTATTTAGCGGCCTGCAGCGGTGTCCAGACCGCATAGCTAGCGTTCAAATCCCTATCTTCCCGCCATATTGAAACCCTTGAAGTGCAAACTTCAGGGGTTTTTGCTTTTCAGGGGGGGCTGCGGAGTCGTCGCTGCCCGGCGCGGCCTTGTTCCGCCTGTAAGCGCGCCGCTCCTTGGCGGAAATCCATGGGTACTGCAGCCCGGTATGCGAAGC
>DAITLT010000278.1:0-4646 GCA_036835505.1 Pseudomonas sp. | reverse complement strand
GCCAAGGTGTTGACGGGCATGATTCTGCAGATGGAGTATCAAGGCCTGCTGGACGGCGTGGACAACCTCAACCTGGATGATATGCGCGCGCTGTTGCGCCGTTATCTGCGGCTGGTCATGGGGCTTTAATAGGGCTGCGTTGTAATTGGCGTTTTGCGCGCGATGGCGCCACACAAGGAGAGCGAAATGAAAGCCTGGCGTGTAGCGATGGTGGCGGTGGTCTGTCTGGTCCTGAACGGCTGCCTGGTGGTGTTCAAGGAACCGATCCCGCCGGTGGAGGCCGCGCCCACCCAACTGCTGGGCAGCTGGATGCGCCAGAACGAGTGGGGCGAGCAACTGCTGCTGGACATCAGCCGCAGCGCCGACAATCGTTACAACGCCCAGATTCGGGTACTCGGTCAGGCCGATGGGGCGGAAAACTACCCCTTTACCGTGGCCCGCAAAGGCCAGCGCTGGTACGCCGCCATCGGCCTGCCCAAGCGCTTTGGCGAGCATTATGCGATCGCCGGTTTCGAGCTGACCAAGCACAACGAGCTGGTGCTCTACAGCCTCGACGCCGAGACCTTCCTGCACGAATTGCAGGCCGGCGTCTTGCAAGGCGAAGTGGTGCAGACCCAGGGCAGCGACAGCGCCCTGATCAGTAGCCCGCTGAACCAGGTGTTTGCCTACCTGAACGATCCGGCCAATGCCGATGTATTTACCGAAAGCGCCCGTTATCAGCGCGTAGAACAGTGAGACACGGATGAGCAAGCGCACCCCGGCCGACGATTACCAGCAAACCATTCGCAGCCTTTCCGACCGAATTGTCGAGGCGCAAACGCCCATCCGCGTGCTGGATGCGATCAAGTGGGACGACGGCGTGCGCAAGGCCTTCCTCAAGGGCAAGGGCAAGCACCTGCCGGAGATCGACCGGGCCTATTACGAGGCTCGCCCGCTGGCCTTCGATGCTAGCGCCAAGAAGCTCGAATTCCAGAACATCGAGCGCGACATCACCCGGCAGTTGGGCCAGTTCAACCCGGTCGGGCAGATCATGCGGCGCATGTGCAAGGAGTACCGGATGGTCATCCGCATGCTCGAAGCGCGTGGCACCGCAGATTTTGGCCTGATCTCTCAAGAGCTCTACGGTGCAGCATCCGATGCCTTCCATGCCGGTGATCCGACCCTGGCTGACTTGGGCATGATGCTCTCCGATTACCTGAACAATATCGCCGGGCGTGGCGACTTGAAGGATGAGGCCAAGACCCTCAGCGCCGAAGATGCCGTGGCCATGCTGCAGCAGCGCCTCAGCGGCGTATTTGGCGATGGCGACGACACGGTGCGGGTGTTTGTTTCCGACGGCATCGTCGCCGATGCCGCGGCTGGCGCCGATTACATCAAGATTCGCGCCGATGCCATGTTCAACGAGCGCGATGTGCGCGCCCTGGAGGTACACGAAGGGCTGGTGCATGTGGGCACCACCCTGAATGGCCTGAACCAGCCGTTCTGCACCTTCCTGGCCAAGGGCCCACCCTCCTCGACGGTGACCCAGGAAGGCCTGGCTATCCTGATGGAAGTGATCGCCTTTGCCTCCTACCCGACCCGTCTGCGCAAGCTGACCAACCGCACCCGCGCCATCCACATGGCCGAGGAGGGCGCGGATTTTCTGCAGGTGTTCGAGTTCTATCGCGAGCAAGGCTTTGGCATGGAAGAGAGCTACGCCAATGCCAGCCGGGTGTTTCGCGGCTCGACTCCGCAGGGCTTGCCGTTCACCAAGGATCTGTCCTATTTGAAGGGCTTTATCCTGATCTACAACTACATCCAGTTGGCGGTGCGCAAAGGCAAGCTGGAGCAGATCCCGCTGCTGTTCTGCGGCAAGACCACCCTGGAAGACATGCGCACCCTGCGCCAGTTGGTGGACGAAGGCCTGGTTGCGCCGCCCAAGTACCTGCCACCGCAGTTCCGTGACTTGAATGCCTTGTCGGCGTGGATGTGTTTCTCCAACTTCCTCAATCACCTGAGTTTGGACCGGATCGAAGCCGACTACGCCAACATCCTCTAGGAGCTACTGCGCTCGGTTATGCGGCGTTGCCCACGACCTGAAAAATGCTCATTTACAGTCGTAAACTCCGCTTTTTCAGGTCGTGCGCGCCTTGCCTAACCTTCGCTCGTTTCGCCCCTAGTGCGTATCCCAGATAGAATCCTGGGCGCCGTTCTCAAACCGTTCCCGAGTGCCAGGAGTTCCGCATGCCCAGACATCAACTCGATTATCAAATTCTCGGCAGCTCGGCCCAGGCGGTGGAAATCACCCTCGATCCTGGCGAAACGGTAATCGCCGAGGCTGGGGTGATGAACTATATGAGCGACGGCATCCGCTTCGAGACGCGCCTGGGCGATGGCTCCGAAAGTGGCGTGCTGGGCAAGCTGTGGGGCGCCGGCAAGCGCCTGCTGACCGGCGAGTCGCTGTTTATGACCCACTTCAGCAACACCGGCCAAGGCCCGGCCCAGGTCGGTTTTGCCGCGCCCTATCCGGGCACTGTGGTGCCTATCGAGCTGGCTCAGGTCGGCGGCACGCTGATCTGCCAGAAGGATGCCTTCCTCTGCGCCGCCCATGGCACGCAAATCGGTATCAGCTTCAATAAGCGCATCGGCGCCGGCTTCTTCGGTGGCGAGGGCTTTATCCTGCAGAAGCTGGAGGGCGATGGCCTGGTCTTCGTGCATGCCGGCGGCACGCTGATCCGCAAGGAGCTGAACAACTCCAGCCTGCGCCTGGATACCGGCTGCCTGGTGGCCTTCAGCCGCGGCATCGACTACGACATCGGCCTGGCCGGCGGCTTGAAGAGCATGCTGTTTGGCGGCGAAGGCATCATCCTGGCGACCCTCAAGGGCACCGGCAGCGTATGGGTTCAGAGCCTGCCGTTCTCGCGTCTGGCCGAACGTGTGTATGACGCCACCTTCAAGGCCCGCGAGGAAGTTCGCGCCGGCGGCAAGTGATGCGCGCGCTGTTGCTGGGCCTATGTTTGCTGGGTTTGAGCGGCTGCAGTGGTTGGTTGTTCTATCCCGAGCGGGAGCTGCTGCTCAACCCCGCTGAGGTCGGTCTGGCCTACGAGGATGTGTTTATCACCGCCGCCGACGGCACGCGCCTGCACGCCTGGTGGTTGCCGGCCAAGGCCGGGGTGGAGGTCAAGGGTACGGTGCTGCACCTGCATGGCAATGGCGGCAATGTGTCCAGCCATCTGGCGGGCAGTTGGTGGCTACCGGCGGCGGGTTATCAGGTGCTGCTGCTGGATTATCGCGGTTATGGCCGTTCGGCGGGTGCGGCCAGCTTGCGTGGCAGTTATCTGGACATCGACGCCGCGTTCGCCTGGTTGCAGCAGGCGCCAGCGGTGCAGGGGCGGCCGCTGGTGCTGCTCGGGCAGAGCCTTGGCGGGGCCATGGCGAGCCATTATCTGGCCGCCCATCCGCAGTCGCGCGCGCAGCTCAAGGCGCTGGTGCTGGACGGGGTGCCGGCCAGTTACCGCGCCATGGCGCGCTACACCCTGGCCAATGTCTGGCTGAGTTGGCCCCTGCAGGTGCCGCTGTCCTGGCTGATGCCCGATGGCGACAGTGCCATTAGAGCCGTGCCGCAGCTGGCCGGGCTGCCGGTCTTGCTCTATCAGAGCCTGGATGATCAGGTGGTGCCCCTTTCCAACGGCGTGCGCTTGTATCAAGCTGCGCCGCCGCCGCGGGTGCTGCAGTTGACCCGTGGTGGCCATGTGCAGACCTTTGCCGAGCCGCTTTGGCGCAAGGTCATGCTGCGCTTTCTCGATGACCCGGCCGGCATGAGCAGTCTGCCCCGGCTGGCCGAGATTGCCGATCAGCGCCAACCGATTCCTGTAACGCCACAACCTGAGAATGCCAATGAGTGACCGTAATCCCCTGCCGTTGATCATCACCGCCATCTGCAGCACCCTGGGCAGCGTGCTGGTGCTGTGGTTCTACGGCTACCTGCATATCGCCAAGCCGGAAGACTCCCTGTTGCTGGCCGAATTCACCATGTACAAGACCCAGCCCGGCACAGACTACAAAGTGGCGCTCAAGCCGGCGACCCAGGTCGCCCAGTGCATCGATGGCGTGCTGGTGCTGTTTGATACCGCGCAGAAGGGCTTGTCCGGCGTGCTGGTGGACAACCGTAAGCAGGCCGTCCGTTGTGTCGGTGAAGAAGTCCCACGGCAAGTCCAGTAACGCACCAGAACCTCTGGCTCGTCAGTGGCTGGCGCTGTCCTGCTGCTGCACCAGGCTCTGCAGGTACTTGCGCGACAGGGCGAGGAAGCGCGGAGTCGGGCCGATGTCTTCATACAGCGGGTCGCCTTGCTCATCGGTAGCCACCACCTGGCTGCCCTTGACGTAGGGCAGGCTGGCTTCCAGCTCTTCCAAGGCGGCGCCGATCAATTCCCCTAGCAGTTCTTGCGGCTGGCGCTTGGGATACACCTCGCTGAGCGCCGCCAGGCGGGCGGCGGACTCAAGGTCCAGGCGGATCTGGATATTGTTGTGGGTCAGGCGGCCCTTGGCATTGTGTTCCCAGTGCCGGGCCAGTTCGCGAATTTTCATGATCACCTCTCTATCCCCAAGCGCAGTGGCAAGCACCTTCGGCGAGCCGACGCTGGAGCCTATGCTTTAGCCTAGCTGGC
>DAITLT010000277.1:2006-4663 GCA_036835505.1 Pseudomonas sp. | reverse complement strand
GCCCCAAAGGCGCCCGCGAAAAGCATGTGACCCTGGCGATTGCCAAGGAGCTGCAACGCCAGATCAACGGCGAGCGCGGCTATCGGGCCGAACTGGTGCGTACCGGCGATTATTTCATTCCGCTGCGCAAACGCACCGAGATCGCGCGCAAGAAGGGCGCCGACCTGTTCGTCTCCATCCATGCCGATGCGGCACCACGGGCGGCGGCCTTCGGTGCCTCGGTGTATGCCCTGTCGGATCGAGGCGCCACCTCGGAAACCGCGCGCTGGCTGGCCGACAGTGAAAACCAGTCGGATCTGATCGGCGGCGCCGGCAACGTCAGCCTGGACGACAAGGACAAGATGCTCGCCGGCGTATTGCTCGACCTGTCGATGACCGCCTCGCTGTCTTCCAGTCTGAATGTCGGCCAGAAGGTGCTGAGCAATATGGGCCGCATCACCCCGCTGCATAAGCGCCGGGTCGAGCAGGCCGGGTTTATGGTGCTGAAATCGCCGGATATTCCCTCGATCCTGGTGGAGACCGGGTTTATCTCCAATCCCAATGAGGCAACCAAGCTGGCCACCCTCAGCCATCAGCAGAGTTTGGCGCGCTCGATCCAGAGCGGCATTCGTCAGTTCTTCCAGCAGAACCCGCCGCCGGGCACCTACGTCGCCTGGCAGCGCGATTCGGGCAAGATTGCCCCTGGGCCGCGCGAGCATGTGGTGACGTCCGGCGAGAGCCTGGCGCTGATTGCTCAGCGCTATCAGGTCGGCCTGGCAGTGCTGCGCAGTGCCAACAATTTGCGCAGCGACACCATCAAGGTCGGTCAGACCCTGAATATTCCGAGCACCGCATTGGCGGCGCAGCCATGAGCGACGCCATGCGTATTCAACTGCTGAGCCCGCGCCTGGCCAACCAGATCGCCGCCGGCGAGGTGGTTGAACGGCCCGCCTCGGTGATCAAGGAGCTGTTGGAAAACAGCCTGGACTCCGGCGCTCGGCGCATCGAGGTGGACGTCGAGCAAGGCGGCAGCAAGTTGTTGCGGGTGCGTGACGACGGCGGCGGCATTCCCGCCGATGACCTGCCGCTGGCCCTGGCGCGACATGCCACCAGCAAGATTCGCGAGCTGGAAGATCTGGAGCAGGTGCTGAGCCTGGGCTTTCGTGGTGAGGCCCTGGCCTCGATCAGTTCGGTGGCCCGCCTGACCCTGACCTCGCGCACCGCCGAGGCCGAGCAGGCCTGGCAAGTGGAGACCGAAGGCCGCGACATGGCCCCGCGCGTGCAGCCGGCGGCCCATCCGGTGGGCACCTCGGTGGAGGTGCGCGACCTGTTCTTCAACACGCCGGCGCGGCGCAAGTTTCTCAAAACTGAGAAGACCGAGTTTGAGCACCTGCAGGAAGTGATCCGCCGTCTGGCCCTGGCGCGCTTCGATGTGGCTTTTCATCTGCGCCACAACGGCAAGAGCGTGCTGGCGCTGCATGAGGCGGCCGATGACCTGAGTCGTGCGCGGCGGGTGGCGGCGGTCTGTGGTCCGGCGTTTCTCGAGCAGGCGCTGCCGATCGAGATCGAGCGCAATGGCCTGCATCTGTGGGGTTGGGTGGGGTTGCCGACCTTCTCGCGCAGCCAGGCCGACCTGCAGTATTTCTACGTTAACGGCCGCATGGTGCGCGATAAGCTGGTCGCCCATGCCGTGCGCCAGGCCTACCGCGACGTGCTGTTCAATGGTCGGCATCCGACCTTTGTGCTGTTTCTGCAGATCGACCCGGCCGCCGTCGATGTCAACGTCCACCCGACCAAGCACGAAGTGCGCTTCCGTGACGGGCGCATGGTTCACGACTTTCTCTACGGCACCCTGCACCGAGCCCTCGGCGAGGTGCGCCCGGAAGATCAGTTGGCGGCGCCCGCGGCCGTCAACAACATGCTGCGCGCCAGCGGGCAGGACGCCGGTGAGTTCGGCCCGCAGGCGGAAATGAGCCTGGCCGGCAACCTGCTGCAAGCTCCTGCGGCGCCTTCAACCTGGCAGGCGCCGGGCGCTGGTTACCAGGCGCCACGGCCCCAAGGCGGAATGCCAATGGCCGAGGCGGCCGGTGCCTATCGCGAGTATTTTGCCCCGCTAAACACCACGGCGCCGAGCCTGCCGGAGCACCAGGGCGATATTCCGCCGCTGGGCTATGCCCTGGCTCAGCTCAAGGGTGTGTATATCCTGGCGGAAAACGCCCAGGGATTGGTGCTGGTGGACATGCACGCGGCTCACGAGCGCATCACCTACGAGCGGCTGAAAACCGCCATGGCCAGTGAGGGCCTGCGCGGCCAGCCGCTGCTGGTGCCGGAGTCGCTGGCGGTCAGTCAGCGTGAGGCCGATTGTGCCGAGGAGCATGGCCAGTGGTTCCAGCGTCTGGGCTTCGAGTTACAGCGCCTGGGGCCGGAAAGCCTGGCGATTCGGCAGACCCCGGCCCTGCTCAAGCAGGCCGAAAGTGTGCAACTGGTGCGTGATGTGTTGGCCGATCTGCTGGAGTACGGCAGCAGCGACCGGATCAAGGCCCATATCAACGAGCTGCTCGGCACCATGGCCTGTCACGGTGCGGTGCGCGCCAACCGCCGCCTGACCCTGCCGGAAATGAACGGTTTGCTGCGCGACATGGAACACACCGAGCGCAGCGGCCAATGCAACCATGGGC
>DAITLT010000277.1:0-1906 GCA_036835505.1 Pseudomonas sp. | reverse complement strand
GGTTTGCTGCGCGACATGGAACACACCGAGCGCAGCGGCCAATGCAACCATGGGCGTCCGACCTGGACCCAGCTGGGCATGGACGATCTGGACAAACTCTTCTTGCGCGGACGCTAAGGGCTATTTATGTCAGCGCGCCTGCCGCCTGCGATTTTCCTCATGGGCCCAACCGCGGCCGGCAAGACCGATCTGGCCCTGGCCCTGGCTCGCGCCTTGCCGTGCGAACTGATTAGCGTCGATTCGGCCCTGGTCTATCGCGACATGGACATCGGCACGGCCAAGCCGAGCAAGGCCGTGCTGGCCGAATACCCCCATCAACTGATCGATATTCGCGATCCGGCGCAAAGCTACTCGGCGGCCGAGTTTCGCGCCGACGCCCTGGCGGCGATGGCGGCGGCCACGGCGCGGGGTCGTATTCCGCTGCTGGTGGGCGGCACCATGTTGTATTTCAAGGCATTGCTGGAAGGCCTGGCGGATATGCCGGCAGCCGACCCCGCCGTGCGCGCGGAGTTGGAAGCCCAGGCGGCCCGCGAGGGCTGGCCGGCGCTGCATGAACAATTGCGCGTGGTCGATCCCGAATCGGCCGCGCGCATTCATCCCAATGACCCGCAGCGCCTGCTGCGCGCGCTGGAGGTCTACCGCTTGAGCGGGCAGAGCATGACCGCCCATCGCCAGCTGCAACACGGCAATAGCGCCGCTGCAGAGGCATCGAAAGCGGCGCTATTGCCCTATACTGTGGCGCAATTGGCGATTGCCCCGGCGCAGCGCCAGGTGCTGCACGAGCGGATTGCGCAGCGATTTCAGCAAATGCTGGAGCAGGGCTTTGTCGAGGAAGTGCAGGCGTTACACGGGCGAGGTGACTTGCACGGGCAAATGCCGTCTATAAGGGCGGTGGGCTATCGCCAGGTCTGGGATTACCTTGACGGGCGTCTCAGTCATGCCGAGATGCAGGAGCGCGGCGTGATTGCCACGCGTCAGTTGGCCAAGCGGCAATTTACCTGGCTGCGTGGCTGGGATGGGTTGCACTGGCTGGACAGCCTGGCGCAGGACAATCTGCCCCTTGCCTTGAAATACCTGCAGGCCAACTCCATATTGGACTGAGATTTTGCTGGTTGCCGGCTATCCTTAGCGTTTGGCGGCATAAGGCAGCGGTTTTGCTTTATACAATTATTGGATCTTAGATCCCTATTTATCTGATCCTCATTAGGAGTGCGGCACATGTCAAAAGGGCATTCGCTACAAGACCCTTACCTGAACACCTTGCGTAAGGAACGCGTTCCGGTATCCATCTATCTGGTTAACGGAATCAAGCTGCAGGGTCAGATCGAGTCGTTCGACCAGTTTGTCATTCTGCTGAAGAACACCGTCAGCCAGATGGTTTACAAGCACGCCATCTCCACCGTGGTGCCGAGCCGCCCAGTGCGCTTGCCAACCGCGAGCGAAACCGAGTTGGCCGACGCCGAACCCGGCAACGCTTGATAGGAGTCTGCTTTGTTCTTTGAGCGTCACGGTGGTGGTGAGCGGGCCATTCTGGTGCATCTGGATGGCCAAGACCCTGAGGCGCGTGAAGACCCGCAGGAATTCCAGGAACTGGCCGTCTCGGCAGGTGCCGATACGGTCAGTTTCGTCACTGTGCCGCGCCAGCGGCCATCGGCCAAGTTTCTAATCGGCAGCGGCAAGGTCGCTGAGCTGCGCGACCTGGTGCAGACCGCTCAAGCCGATCTGGTGATTTTCAATCACGTCCTCACCCCCAGTCAGGAACGCAACCTCGAGCGCGTGTTCGAGTGTCGCGTGCTTGATCGCACTGGCCTGATTCTGGATATTTTCGCCCAGCGCGCGCGTACCCATGAGGGCAAGCTGCAGGTCGAGCTGGCCCAGCTGGATCATCTGAGCACCCGCCTGGTTC
>DAITLT010000276.1:0-4679 GCA_036835505.1 Pseudomonas sp. | reverse complement strand
CTACGGCCACCCCATGGGCGACCGGGTGATCAAGAGCCTGGCGCTGTTTCTCAAGCAGCGCCTGCGCAAGACCGACCATATCGGCCGCTACGGCGGCGAAGAATTCGCCGTGGTGCTGCCCGACACCGACGCCGCCACGGCGCTCAAGGTGCTCGACGAAATTCGCCAGCGCTTTGCCGAAATCAGCTATCCGGCCCAGCCGCAGGACCTGTCCTGCACCTTCAGTTGTGGCATCGCCGAGTTGCACGACGGCGTCGACAGCAAGACCCTGTCCAAGCGCGCCGACGAGGCCCTGTATGAAGCCAAACACAGCGGCCGCAACCGCAGCGCGGTGTACCCGGCCTGAGCCTCTGTAATCAAGCTGCAACAAAATAGTCATACGGTTACTGGCCTATCGCCACTTCGCTTGCCGAGGTCAGGATGCGCCTGAAACTGCTCACCAATCTCAACACCCTGCTGCTGATCGGCGTCTGCCTGGCCCTGGGGGCCACCCTCTGGTGGTCGCAGCAGGCCCTGGAGCGCCCCTACCAGTTGATGGCGCGCTACCTGAGCCTGTCGCAGAGCTTCCAGCAGAACGTGGCGCAGAACATCCACGCCTACCTGGCCAGCGGCGACGCTCTGCGCCACAGCGCGGCGACCCAGGCCATCGGCCAATTTACCGACGAGCTCGACAGCCTGCCCCACGACCTGGCCAGCAATCTGCAGCCCAGCCTGCTGGAGCTGCAGGGCTTTACCGCCAACGATTTGCTCGCCGCCGGCAAACTGGCCGGCGATCCGCAAGGCCTGCTGCTGCAGGCCGAGCGCGAGATGAGCGGCGCCCTGGCGCAATTGGCCGCTTACGCCGACAGCAGCAACGCCGGTAACGCCTACTACGCCCCGCTGTTCCAGGCCGCCCAGCACCTGATCCGCCTGGGCCATGCTCGCGGCAAACTGGTCAGCAGCGGTCGTAGCGAGTTGCGCAGCGAGGTCGAGCACGAACTGAGCCAGCTCAACCAGCAGGCCCAGCGTCTCAATGAGCTGCCGCTGCTCGGGGTCAGCGCGCAGACGAGTGACGCCAGCACCGATTTCAGCGCCCTGCTCGGTCTCGACAGCGAGGCCGGCAGCCAGCCCGCCGAAGACCAGGGCATCGCCCTCAAGCGCGAGTTCAGCAGCCTGCTACAACGCTACCCCGGCGAATTGCAACGCACCCAGGCACTGATCGAGCAGCGCCAGCAACTGGCCGGCAGCACCCAGGCCAAGGTCGGTGCCCTGCAACAGGCGCTGGCCGCCATCGAGCCGCAAGTGCGCGGCCAATACGGGCAGATCCAGGGCCAGGTGCAACTGCTGCAGGGGCTGATGATTGGCTTGATCCTGCTGATCGCCCTGACCATCGACACCATCCAGCGGCGCCTGACCAATGTCCTCCATCGCCTGGTGCCGGCGTTGTCTGCCTGGGCCGCCGGCGACTTCAGCGGCGAGGTGCAATTGCAGGCGCAGACCCGCGAGTTGCGCGACATCGAAGAATCCCTCAATCGCCTGCGCCTGTACCTGGTCGATCTGGTCGGCACCATTCGCGGTCACGCCGAGCAAGTGGCCGGCAGCAGCCGCACCCTGGCCGACCTCAGCAACGGCCTGCACAGCGGCGCCGAGCGCCAGGCCGGCGACACCGCGCAGATCCGTGATGCCCTCGGCGAGCTGGAGGGCACCATCCTGCAAGTGGCCGGCGATGCCAGCCAGGCGGCCGATGCCAGCCGTGATGCCGGGCGCGCCGTGGAGCAAGGGCAGAGCGTGATCGGCCACAGCCTCACCGGCCTGCACGGCCTGGTCGGCGAAGTGCAGAGCAACGCCCAGGCGATCGAACGCCTGGCCGAAGAAACCGCCACCATCGGCAAGGTGCTGACGGTGATCCGCGGGATTGCCGACCAGACCAACCTGCTGGCCCTGAATGCCGCCATCGAGGCCGCCCGCGCCGGCGAAATGGGCCGTGGCTTTGCCGTGGTGGCCGAGGAAGTGCGCTCCCTGGCCCTGCGCACCAGCGGCGCCACCGAGGAAATCCAGCAACTGATCGCCCGCCTGCAACAGGCCGCACACAGCTCCCTGGAGGCCATGCGCAGCCAGGTCGGCCACGCCCAGAGCACGGCTAATCAGGCCGCTGCGGCGGACAGTGCCCTGGCCGAAATCGTCGGCGCAATTCGCACCATCGCCAGCATGGCCGAACGCATCGCCGACGCCACCGCCCAACAGAGCGGCGCGGTCAGTGAAATCCGCGGCCACAGCGAACGTATCCACAGCCTCGGCGGCGACAACCTGCAACGCATCGGCCAGAGCCGCCAGCAAGGCGAACAGTTGTTGCTGCTGGGCGGTGAGTTACATACCGCGGTGCAGGCGTTCCGCGTCTAAGCGCGACGATCTGCTGCGCGCCGGCGCCACGACTAAAGCAGCCGTCGGGCCGACTGTAACGCCCTCTTACAGCCGCGACCCTGCTCCCCGGCGACAGTCTCCGTTATCATGGCGGCACATTTGCCGAGCGAGATGTGCATGCGCCGCCTGTTGAGTTTGATCCTGCTACTCGTCGTCCTGCCGGCCAGCGCCGGCCTGCTGGACACCCCACCCAACGCCAAGCTGGGCGCAGCGCTGAATAACAGCGAGGATTTCCTGCCGGTGCGCGAAGCCTTTCGCCTGAACCTGGTGAACAGCGACGCCCGCGCCATCCAACTGCAGTTCGTCGCCGCCGACGGTTATTACCTGTACCGCCATCGCTTCCAGTTCCGCAGCGAACCGGCCGACATCGCCCTGGGCGACGCCGTGTTGCCAGCCGGCGAGGCCAAGACCGACGACTACTTCGGTGCTGTCGAGGTCTACCACGGCGTGCTGGATGTGCAGTTGCCGCTGAACAATCCGCAGCAACGCCCCTTCACCCTGCAGGTGACCTATCAGGGCTGCGCCGACAAGGGTCTGTGCTACCCACCGGAAACCCAGAGCTTCAATATTGGCGACGCCCCAACGAGTGCAAAGCCAAGCCCGGCCGATGCCTGGAGCTGGCGCGAACTGGCGCTGTTCTTTCTCGCCGGGTTAGGCCTGACCTTTACCCCGTGCGTGCTGCCGATGCTGCCGATTCTCTCCGGCGTGGTCCTGCGCGGCCAGGTCGGCGGCCTGCGCGGCTTCAGTCTGTCCAGCGCCTACGTGCTGTCAATGGCCGCCTGCTTCGCCGTGCTCGGTGCCCTGATGGGCGTGTTCGGCGCCGAACTGAATCTGCAGGCACGTTTGCAATCGCCGTGGGTGCTGGTGCCCTTCGCGCTGTTTTTCGGCGTATTTGCCCTGGCCATGTTCGGCCTCTACGAACTGCGCCTGCCGCATTTCATCAGCGACCGCCTCGACCGCGTCGCCGGCAACACCCGTGGCGGCTCGCTGTGGGGCGCGGCGCTGCTGGGCGTGCTGTCCAGCCTGCTGGTCTCACCTTGCGTATCGGCACCGCTAGCCGGCGCCCTGCTGTATATCAGCAGCAGCGGTGATGCCCTCGGCGGCGGCCTCAAGCTGTTTGTCCTCGGCCTGGGCATGGGCGCGCCGATGGTGCTGTTTGCCACCGGCGGCGGCGCCCTGCTGCCCAAGTCCGGAACCTGGATGATCAGCGTGCGCAACGGCTTTGGCGTGCTGCTGCTGGCGGTCTCGGTGTGGCTGCTTGAGCGCGTGCTGCCGGGGCCACTGAGCCTGGCGTTGTGGGGCCTGTTGGCCGGCGGCGTGGCGCTGTACCTGGGCGCCCTGGAGTTCACCGTGAAAACCCACCGGCAGAAACTGGCCCAGCTCGCCGGCCTGATTCTGCTGGTGTACGCCCTGGCCAGTTGGGTTGGCGCGCTGCAAGGCCATAGCGACCCGCTGCGCCCCCTCGACGGCCCGGTCGCCGCCGCCACGCCCAGCGCCACTGGCGAGCAAAGCGCCTGGCAGACTATTCGCACCCCCGGCGAACTGACCCAGGCCCTGGCCAGCGCCAAGGCGGCCGGCCAGCCCCTACTGCTGGACTGGTATGCCGACTGGTGCATCAGCTGCAAAGTCATCGAGCGCGAAGTGCTGACCGCGCCAGCGGTGACCGCACAGTTGGGCAATTACCGCCTGATCCGTTTCGACATGACCGAGAGCAATGCCGAGCAGCGCGCCCTGCTCGATCAATATCAGTTGTTTGGCCCGCCCGCCCTGCTGCTGTTCGCCGGCAACGGTGACGAACACCAGGCCTTGCGTGTCATAGGCGAGATCAACGCCGCAGACTTTGCCGAGCGCCTGCGCCAGGCCAATGCCAGAAACTAAACGCTAGTTTCATTTATTTGCCGCAAACAGCGGTCATCGTGATGGCTATTGCCGGCAACTGGACAGGCCGGCAGGCATTCGGCATAGTCCCCGCACGATCATCAAGGACATTCCCATGGCCACCCTATTGGTGCTCCACGGCCCCAACCTGAATCTGTTGGGCATCCGCGAGCCAGGCGTCTACGGCGCCACCACCCTGGAACAGATCAACCTCGACCTGGAGCGCCGCGCCCGCGAAGCCGGCCACCACCTGCAGTACCTGCAGAGCAATGCCGAGTACGAGCTGATCGAACGAATTCACGCCGCGCGCAACGAAGGCGTCGACTTTATCCTGATCAATCCCGCTGCTTTTACCCATACCAGCGTCGCATTACGTGACGCATTGCTGGCGGTGAGCATCC
>DAITLT010000275.1:0-4714 GCA_036835505.1 Pseudomonas sp. | reverse complement strand
TGCGCCAGAGCCTGCTCGCCAGCAGCCTGCAATTGCTCCGCGAAGGCGGTGTCGAGGCCCTGTCCCTGCGCAAGCTGGCCGAGCTCAACGGCGTCTCCCGCGCCGCGCCCTACCATCACTTTGCCGACAAGCAGGCGCTGCTGGCGGCGGTCGCCGAACAAGGCTTTGCCGAGCTGAGCGGCTTGCTCCACGGCGTCGTCGACAATGAGCAAGTGGCCCTGGAGGAGCGCCTGCACCAGGCCGTGCTGGGGTATCTGGATTTCGCCTTGGAGCAGCCGGCGCTGTATGAACTGATGTTTGGTCAGGCGCTGTGGCAAGCCGCCTCGCCCACCGGCCAAGCCTCCAGCACCGCGCAGTTTCAGCGCGCGGCCAAGGACTGCTTCCGCCAATACGTACACCTGTTCGAGCGCCTGCAGTTGCCCGCGACCAACAGCCAGCCGCCGCTGCGCTCGGCGCAATTGCTCTGGGCCACCCTGCACGGCCTGGCGCAGCTGAGCCGCAACGGTTTGTTCGGCAAACGCGAAGACCTCGCCGAGATCGCCGCCCACGCCCTGGCGCAATTTCCACACCGCCCGGCCTGAATCGCGCCATGCCGAACATCCGCTACCAGCGCCTGGCCAATGAGCGATTGCCGCTGGCCAACAAGTTCTACAAATCCCAGCGTTCACCGATGCGCGTCGGCCGCAGCGAGCAGGTGTGGGTCGCCCAGCAGGCCGAGATCATCGCCGCCTGCTGCCTCAAGCCGGTCGCCGACGGTCACTGGCTGAGCGCCCTGCTGGTGGCCCGCGAACAGCGCCAGCAAGGCGTCGCCAGTCAGTTGCTCAACACCTTGCGCGGCCACAGCCAGGGGCCGATCTGGCTGTTCTGCGCGCCACAGTTGCTGGGCTTTTATCAGCGCCTGGGGTTTGCCCCCTGCCCGGACTTGCCCGGCGAACTCAACGAGCGCCTGCAACGCTACCAGCGCAAACAACCCCTGCTGGCCCTGGTCGCGGCGCAGCCGGGCGGATAATCCATCTGCGGCGTGCCGCGCCGCACGGCGCCAGCGTCTTCATCTGCTATAACGGCGCCTAAACGCCCTCACGCTCAATACGCCGATGGAATCCAGGCCGATGACCGACCTCCTGCCGCCCGCCGCCCTTGCCAGCCCTGCGACCTTGTCGAGCCTGGCCATGCCCCTGCGTTTTCACCCGGCGCGCGAGGCGCTGTTCAACGAGCTGCACACCCGGCCCTTTCCGGTGCTGCAGACCCCGAGCAATCTGGCCCATCTGGTGCTGCTGCGCGACGACCCAAGCGGCGCGAGCGAGCATCGCCATCTGCAACTCTTGTGTGCGCGCTATACGGTGCTGCCGCCGACGCCCGAGTCGTCCTGCTATTACCAGGACTTCGGCGGCTTCGAGCTGCGCTGGGAGCGGCACACCGAGTTTTCCACCTACACCCTGGTGCGCAAGGGCGAGACCCAGACGCCGTTCAGCAGCAGCGTACTGGCACTGCTGCCCGCCAACTGGCTGAGCCAACTGCCTGGCCAGTTGCTTAGCGTGCTGCAGCTAGAGCTGGCCGATGCCCCGAGCGAGGCGCCGCAACCCGAGCAGGTTCGCCAGCACTTCGAAGGCCATCGCCTGATCAGCTCCGAGGTCAAGGAGCGCCGCGCCCGCCTGTGGAGCGCCTACCGCATCCACAGCGATGGCAGCGGCCGTATCCTGATCCATAACCGCGGCCTGAACGCCTGCCAGAGCGGGCGCCTGGTGCGCACCCTGCTGGAAATGGAAACCTACCGGATGATGCTGCTGCTGGCCCTGCCGATGGCCAAGGCGATTGCCCCGGCGGTGAAAACCATGGACCAGCAACTGGCCGTGGTGATCCAGCAGATTAACCAAATCGCCGACCTCGACGACGAACGCCGGCTGCTCGCCGAACTGAGCGGCCTGGCGGCGCAGATCGAGAAGCTGATTTCCGACAACAACTTCCGTTTCTCGGCCAGCCAGGCCTACTACGAACTGATCATCAATCGCCTGGATGAAATGCGCGAGCAGGAAGTCAGCGGCCTGCAGACCTTCAGCGTCTTCCTGCAGCGGCGCCTGACCCCGGCCTGGCGCACCTGCGAGGCGATTCGCAATGATCTCAACGACCTGGCCCGCCGCATCGACCGCGCCAGCGTGCTGCTGCGCACGCGCATCGAGCTGACCATCGAGGCGCAAAACCAGAGCCTGATGCTCAACATGGACCAGCGCAGCCACACCCAGCTGCGCCTGCAACAAACCGTGGAAGGCCTGTCGGTGGCGGCCATCAGTTATTACCTGGTGGGGTTGACCAAGTACCTGGCGGAATCGGCCAAGGCCATTGGTCTGATCGACAACAGCTACCTGGTCACCGGCCTGGCCGTGCCGTTGTGCGTTGCTAGCGTGTGGTACGCCATGCGCCGCCTGCGCCGCTCCCTGGAGCACAATTGATGCGCCGCCGGCAGCGTTAAGGCGCTGCGGGCGCGTCTGCCAATAGGCAAAAACAATCTCGAAAAAACCGTGATGGGCCGTAATCTTTGCCCAACTGGGCACTCTAGTGTTTGCCCTTACTTGCGGACCTGCATCATGAAACGACGCACCCTGCTCCAGCATCTGGCCCTGCTGCTGCCCGCCACCCTGCTCGGCCGCCACCTGCACGCGGCCGAGACCGGCAGCGCCATCACGCCCCTGGACAAAGCTGACAGCGCCTGGCGTGGGCTGCTATCGCCCGAGGCCTACGCCGTGCTGTTCGATGACGCCACCGAACGAGCCAACAGCAGCCCACTGAATCATGAAAAGCGCGCCGGCACCTTTATCTGCGCCGCCTGTTACCTGCCGCTGTTCAACAGCCAGGACAAATTCGACAGTGGCACCGGCTGGCCCAGCTTCACCCAGCCGATTGCCGGCCACACGGGCTTCAGCCGCGACTTCAAGCTGATCATTCCACGCACCGAGTACCACTGCGCCCGCTGTGGCGGCCATCAAGGGCATATGTTCGACGATGGCCCGCCACCACGCGGTGAGCGCTGGTGCAACAACGGCGTCGCCCTGCACTTTATTCCCGCCACAGAAAACCTGCCGGCCTTACGGAGCTGATCATGCGCAACCTTTATCTAACTCTGGCGGCGCTGCTGCTAAGCCTGGACAGCCACGCCGGGCAAGACGATTCCGCCGTGGCGGTGTTCGCCGGCGGCTGCTTCTGGTGCAGCGAAGCGGATTTCGACAAGCTGCCCGGCGTGCTGCAAACCACCTCGGGCTACATCGGCGGCAGCATCGAGAACCCCACCTACGAGGAGGTGTCTTCCGGTCGCAGCGGCCATTTCGAAGCGGTGCAGGTGCGCTTCGATCCGCGCCAGACCAGCTACGCCAAGCTGCTGGAGGCCTTCTGGCCAAGCATCGACCCGCTCAACGGCAACGGCCAGTTCTGTGACAACGGCCCGCAGTATCGCAGCGCGATTTTTTACCTGAATGCCGAACAACAACGCCTGGCCGAAGCCTCAAAAAACGCCTTGGCGGCCTCCGGGCGGTTCCAGCAGCCAATCGCCACGCAAATCCTGGCGGCAACCACCTTCTATGCCGCCGAGGATTACCATCAGGACTATCACAGGAAAAATCCCCTGCGCTACAACTACTACCGCCACGGCTGCGGCCGTGATCAGCGCCTGCAAACGCTCTGGGGCAAGGCTCAGTAGCCAGCCTCAGTTGCGCGCGTGGGCGATCTGAAAACTGTGTACGCCGCTGTGCTTTTCCAGGCTCTGGGCCAGTTCGATCATCGGCGTGCCGCAATGCCGACAGTTGGCCACCGCCACAAAGCGCCACTCCGGGCTGCCATTGCTGAAGTTGATGCTCACCGAACCGCTGGCCATGCCGAAGCCATGGCTGAGCAGAAAAGCCCGCAGCTCGCCCTCATCGGCCTGAAAGCCCTTGTCAAAACGCAGGGTGATGCCGATTGCCGGACGTTGTGGCAGGCGCGCCTCCAGCCGCGAGAGACCGAGCATGCATAACGCCGAGAGCAGCGCGAGCATGATGGCCGCGGCGTAAAAACCCACCCCAACCATCACCCCGATGGCCGACGCCGCCCAGATGGACGCCGCCGTGGTCAGGCCGCTGATGCTCAGGCCCTCCTTCATGATCACCCCGGCACCGAGAAAGCCGATGCCGGTGACGATGCCCTGAATGATCCGCGTAGGATCACCGCCCATGGCGCTGGGCACCGCATGGCCGCCGTACCAATTCACCGAGTAACCGGCGATCACCGTCAATGCCGCCGAGGCCATGCATACCAGACCATAGGTGCGCATGCCCGCCGCGCGGCCGTGATAGGCCCGCTCGTAACCCACCAGGCAGCCCAGCATCAAGGCGCCCAAAAGATTAAGGAAGATCACCAGGTTGATCTGCAAAGCAGCCGGTGACCAGAAATCGAGCAACATCTGACTAGACAGGGGGTTCATGCTGGCTTCCTTAGATTTCAACGACTCGACGGTCGCTTCTTTTGAGCATAGTCCCGCGCCAAGACGAACAACCTGACGTGCGGGTAAAACCTAGGAGCCTGTCGGACTTGACCGGGCGCAGCGAGGGTAAGACCGGTTTGAGGCAGTTTTTGGCGCTATTTTGCGGCGAATAGTCATTCTATTCAACGAAAAAGAGCGCAGAAAATGACCAAATCCGGCTTTTCCGCAGTAGGACAGTGTTAAGTCCGACAGGCTCCTAGAGCGTTC
>DAITLT010000274.1:0-4719 GCA_036835505.1 Pseudomonas sp. | reverse complement strand
CGGGGACCATTTCTCGCAGCAACGCGGCTCGCGATGAAACGGGAACAGACCCTAGGTTTCTCAACAGCCTGATAGCTCGGCCAACAGCACGCCAGGTACGCTCAAGCAAGAGCGCCGGCTGCGGCCAGGCGCCATGCGCAGCCACTCCCGGCAATCGGGGCGGCGCCTATATGCAGCGCGGCCCGAAGAGCGCCGAAGGCGCGCGAATGTGTCGCGAGAATAACGCCCTTACTGCATCCACGGCGGCGCTGGCGGCTCGTCGCGGGGCGCGTCCTCGGCGTTGAGCAAGGCCACGCGGCGCGCCTCTTCGGCCAGGGCGGCCTTGATTTCACGCATTACCGCGTCAATATCGGCGGCATCCTCCGGCTCGTCGAATTCGCCGGTCAGCATGCTTGACGGGGTCAGTTTGCCCTCCTCGTAGAGCGCCCACATCTCCTTCGCATACTTGGTGAAGCGCAATTCGGGAGCGAACTGACCGAAGTATTCGGCCATGTTGCGCACATCGCGCTCCAGCATGCTGAAGGCGTGGTTGTTGCCGGCAGCATCCACCGCCTGGGGCAGATCGATGATCACCGGGCCGTCGGGGCCGAGCAGCACGTTGAATTCGGACAAGTCGCCATGCACCAGGCCGGCGCAGAGCATCTTGACGATTTCCGCAATCATGAACGCGTGGAACTCGCGCGCATCGTCCGGGTGCAGCTCGACATCGTTGAGGCGCGGCGCCACTTCACCGTTGCCATCGGTGACCAGCTCCATCAGCAACACGCCTTCGAGGAAGTCATAGGGCGTCGGCACCCGCACCCCGGCGTTGGCCAGGCGAAACAAGGCCGCCACTTCGGCGTTCTGCCAGGCGTCTTCCTGGCCCTTGCGGCCGTACTTGGAGCCCTTGGCCATGGCCCTGGCATCACGGCTGTTGCGCACCTTGCGACCTTCCTGGTACTCGGCCGCCTGACGGAAACCGCGTTTGTTGGCCTCCTTGTAAACCTTGGCGCAGCGCAGCTCGTCGCCACAGCGCACCACGTACACGGCGGCTTCCTTACCACTCATCAGCGGGCGAATCACCTCGTCGACCAGACCATCTTCGACCAGCGGCTCAATACGTTTTGGGGTCTTCATCAGCTTTAACCGGGGCTCCTGCGTAACCACTAAGACTGCCGCACGTTATACGGCAAACTGCCCGCCACGCCCAGCCGGCAACAGCCCCCGACAAGCCCCTAATTTGAAAGTCAGATCGGCACTGGCAATGCCCTGGGCCACGGCCGACAATCGGCCCATAGCCCAAGGAGAACGCCGCCATGCTTGATCCCGAGCGCTGCTGGCAAGCACTGTGCGAACGCGATGCCCGCTATGACGGGCGCTTCGTGTTTGCCGTGCGCAGCACCGGCATCTTTTGCCGCCCGAGTTGCCCGGCCCGTCGCCCCCTGCGCGCCAATGTGCAGTTCCATGCTGATCCGGCCAGCGCCGCGGCGGCCGGCTTTCGCCCATGCCAACGCTGCTCACCCCAGGGCGCCAGCCCCGCCGAACAGCTCGACGCGCTGGTCAGCGCCGCCTGCGAGCTGCTGGATAACCCCGAGCAGCGGCTGACCCTGGCCGAGTTGGCTGCGCGCATCGGGCTATCCGCCTCACACCTGAGTCGCGCCTTCAAGGCCCGCACCGGCCTGACCCCACATGCCTGGGTCAATGCCCGCCGCCAGCAACGCCTGCACGCCGCCCTGCCTGAGGCCACGTCCGTGCTCGCGGCCGCGTTGCAAGCCGGTTATCCCGACGGCCGCGCGCTCTATCGCCAGGCCGGGCCGCGCCTGGCGCGACCACGGCCGGCCAGCGTCGAGCGCTTGCGCTACGCCATCAGCCCTTGCCCACTGGGCTACCTGTTGCTGGCCGCCAGCGCCAATGGCGTGTGCGCCCTGCTATTCGGTGACCAGCCCGAGGCGCTCGAAGCCGAGCTGCGCCAGCGCTTTGCCAGCGCCCAACTGCAGCGCGACGACCAGGGCCTGGGTGATTGGCTAAACGCGGTTCTGACGCAACTGCACGAGCCGGCACGCGCCGCCCATTTGCCCCTGGATCTGCGCGGCACGGCCTTCCAGCAACGGGTCTGGCAGGCCCTGCAGGCGATTCCGCGCGGACAAACTCGTCGTTACGGCGACCTGGCCGCCCAACTGGCCAGCCATCCGCGCGCCATCGCCCGCGCCTGCGCGAGCAATCCGCTGGGACTGTTGGTGCCCTGTCATCGGGTGGTGGCCGCCACTGGCGAGCTCAGTGGCTACCGCTGGGGCGTGGCGCGCAAGGCCGCGCTGCTGGCCGCAGAGGCCCAGAGCAGCGCCACAACGCCCGAATAAAACTGGCGCCGACCAGGCCGGGGGGGGCGCGCACCCCGAGGTTTATCCGGGCCAACAAAAATGCCGTTCACTTGGTTTAAGTGAACGGCATTGGCTCCAGCGTTGCGACGGGTGTTGACGCAGCGTCAGGCGAAGACGATCTCGTCGTTCTCGACCTTGGCCAGCACCTGGCTACCGGGGGCGAACTTGCCCGCCAGAATCAGTTGCGCCAGCGGGTTCTCGATCCAGCGCTGGATCGCACGCTTGAGCGGCCGCGCCCCGTAGACCGGGTCGTAACCCACGGCGATCAGCTTATCCAGCGCCTCATCGCTCAGTTGCAACGCCAGTTCGCGCTCCACCAGGCGCTGACACAGCCGGGTCAACTGAATCCTGGCGATGCCGGCAATCTGCTCACGGGCCAGCGGCTCGAAGATCACCACTTCGTCGATACGGTTGATGAACTCCGGACGGAAGTGCGTACCGACCGCGTCCATCACCGCCGCGCGCTGGGCCTCGCGATCACCGACCAGCTCCTGGATCTGCACCGAACCGAGGTTGGAGGTCATCACGATCACGGTATTACGAAAATCCACCGTACGCCCGTGGCTGTCGGTCAGGCGACCATCTTCGAGCACCTGCAAGAGCACGTTGAACACGTCCGGGTGGGCCTTCTCGACCTCATCCAGCAGCACCACCGAGTACGGCTTGCGCCGCACCGCTTCGGTCAGGTAGCCGCCCTCTTCGTAGCCGACATACCCCGGTGGCGCACCGATCAAGCGGGCCACCGAATGCTTCTCCATAAACTCGGACATGTCGATGCGCACCAGGGCCTCCTCGGTATCGAAGAGGAACTCGGCCAGGGCCTTGCACAGCTCGGTCTTACCCACACCGGTCGGGCCGAGGAACAGGAACGAGCCGCTCGGCCGATCCGGATCGGACAAGCCGGCGCGGGAACGGCGCACGGCATTGGCCACCGCCACCACCGCCTCTTCCTGGCCGATTACCCGCTGATGCAGCAGACCTTCCATCTTCAGCAGCTTGTCGCGCTCGCCTTCGAGCATTTTCGAGACTGGAATGCCGGTCCACTTCGACACCACCTCGGCAATTTCTTCCTCGGTGACCTTGCTGCGCAGCAACTGGTTCTCGCTCTTGCCGTGCTGATCGACCATCTGCAGGCTGCGCTCCAGGTCCGGGATGATCCCGTACTGCAGCTCAGCCATGCGGCTCAAGTCGCCCTTGCGCCGCGCGGACTCCAACTCCTGGCGGGACTGCTCGATCTTCTGCTGGATCTGTGCCGAGCCTTGTACTTCGGCCTTTTCCGACTTCCAGATTTCTTCCAGGTCGGCGTACTCGCGCTCCAGGCGCGTGATTTCCTCCTGGAGTTTCTCCAGGCGCTTGATCGCCGCTTCGTCGTCTTCCTTCTTCAGCGCCTGACTCTCAACCTTGAGCTGAATCAGGCGCCGCTCCAAACGGTCGAGTACCTCGGGCTTGGAGTCGATTTCCATGCGAATGCGGCTGGCGGCCTCGTCGATCAGGTCGATGGCCTTGTCCGGCAACTGACGGTCGGTGATATAGCGATGGCTGAGCTTGGCTGCGGCAATGATCGCGCCGTCGGTGATCGCCACCTTATGGTGTACCTCATAGCGCTCTTTCAGGCCGCGCAGAATGGCGATGGTGTCCTCTTCGCTTGGCTCGTCCACCAGCACTTTCTGGAAACGGCGCTCCAGGGCGGCGTCCTTCTCGATGTACTGACGGTATTCGTCCAGAGTGGTGGCGCCCACGCAATGCAACTCGCCACGGGCCAGGGCCGGCTTGAGCATGTTGCCAGCGTCCATCGAGCCCTCGGCCTTGCCGGCGCCGACCATGGTGTGAATTTCGTCGATAAACAGAATGACCCGGCCTTCCTGCTTGCCCAGCTCATTGAGCACCGCCTTCAGGCGCTCCTCGAATTCACCGCGGAACTTGGCCCCGGCAATCAGCGCGCCCATGTCCAGCGACAACACCCGCTTGTCGCGCAGGCCATCGGGCACTTCGCCGTTGACGATGCGCTGGGCCAGGCCTTCGACGATGGCGGTTTTACCCACGCCAGGCTCACCGATCAGCACCGGGTTGTTCTTGGTGCGGCGCTGCAACACCTGGATGGTGCGGCGAATTTCATCGTCACGGCCGATCACCGGGTCGAGCTTGCCGTCTTCGGCCCGCTTGGTCAGGTCGACGGTGTATTTATCCAGCGCCTGACGCGACTCTTCGGCATTCGAGTCGTTCACCGCCTCACCACCGCGCAGGTTGTTCACCGCGTTTTCCAGGGCCTTCTTGCTCACGCCCTGAGCCAACAGCAACTTGCCCAGCTTGGTGTTCTCATCCAGGGCCGCCAGCAGCACCAGCTCGCTGGAGATGAACTGAT
>DAITLT010000273.1:0-4735 GCA_036835505.1 Pseudomonas sp. | reverse complement strand
AGCACCTGATCAACCACGATCACCAGGGAGGCGATGATCACCATCTGCACGATCATGCGGATCGAGCTGGGGATCTGGCTGCGAATCATCGAGATAAACAGGTTGGAAAAGCCGGTCACCAGGGTCAGGGCGATCGACATGACCAACGCGGTTTTCAGGTTGGAGGTCACCGCCAGGGCCGAACAGATGCCGAGAATCTGCAGGCCGATGGGGTTGTTGTGCAGGATCGGGTCCAGCAGCACTTGCTTGAATGTTGGCTGACTCATGCTTACGCCTCGCCTTTGTGCAGTTTCGCCAGGAACCGGCCAAAGCCATGCTCGCCCAGCCAGAAATGCAGCAGGTTATCCACGCCCTTGCTGGTCAGGGTTGCCCCCGCCAGGCCGTCGACCTGATGCCGGGCATTGGCCGCTTGCGGATCGACGCTGCCCTTGATGATCTGCACGGCCAACTGACCATCGTCAGCAAACAGGGTCTTGCCCTGCCACAGGGCCTTCCACTTCGGGTTATCCACCTCGCCGCCCAGACCTGGGGTCTCGCCATGCTGGTAGAACCCGAGGCCAACCACGGTATTCAGATCGCCCTTGACGGCCATAAAGCCATACAGGGTCGACCACAGGCCGTAGCCGCGAATCGGCATGATCAGGGTGTCGAGCTTGCCGTCGGTTTCCACCATATAAACGGTGGAGTAACGCTCCAGGCGCTTGAGCGAGGCGATGTCCTGCTCGCCCTTGAGCGGGGCCGACAGGGCCGGATCTTTGGCCGCCTTAAGCGGGTCGAAGCTGGCCGCGTCCTGGGCATCGCTGAACTGACCGGTCTGCAGGTCAACCACCCGCGCCTTGATCCGCTCGGCGTACAGGGCCTTGACCGCCTTGGCCGACATCTCGGCCTCGCCCAAGCCGGCAATCGCCAGGATGCTGCGTTGTTTATCCAGCAGGCGGTTTTCCACCTGCACGGGCTTGAGTGCCACGGCGGCACCGGCGACAAACACCGAACACACCAGGCAGACGATCAACGCCACCAACAGGGTGCGTACTGTGGATTCTTGTTGACTAGACATTGCGCGCCAGCCTCCGCTTGATATTGGCCTGGACGACAAAGTGATCGATCAACGGCGCACACAGGTTGGCGAACAGAATCGCCAGCATCATGCCCTCCGGGAAGGCCGGATTGACCACCCGGATCAATACCACCATGAGGCCGATCAGCGCGCCAAACAGCCACTTGCCGGTGTTGGTCATCGACGCCGAAACCGGGTCGGTGGCCATAAAGATCATGCCGAAGGCAAAACCGCCGAGTACCAGATGCCAGTGCCAGGGCATGGCAAACATCGGGTTAGTCGCCGAGCCGATGGCGTTGAACAGGTAGCTGGTGGCGATCATGCCGAGCATCACCCCGCTGACGATGCGCCAGGAAGCGATCCGGGTCAGTAGCAACACCGCACCGCCGATGAAAATCGCCAGGGTGCTGGTCTCGCCCATCGAACCCTGCTCAAGGCCAACAAAGGCATGCCACCAGCTCAAGCCATTGGCCGTGACCTGCTCGATGCCGTCGGCGGCGGCCACGCTCAATGCGGTGGCCCCGGCGAAACCGTCCACCGCCGTCCACACCGCATCACCGCTGAGCTGCGCCGGATAGGCGAAGAACAAGAAGGCGCGACCGACCAGGGCCGGGTTGAGGAAGTTCTTGCCGGTGCCGCCAAACACTTCCTTGCCGATCACCACGCCGAAGCTGATCCCCAGCGCCACCTGCCAGAGCGGAATGCTCGGCGGCAGAATCAGGGCAAACAGCACCGAGGTGACGAAGAAGCCCTCATTCACCTCATGCTTGCGGATCGAGGCAAACAACACCTCCCAGAAGCCGCCGACGATAAAGGTCACCGCATACACCGGGAGGAAGTACGCGGCTCCCTGGATCAGGTTGTCCCACAGGCTGTTGGGGTCAAACCCGGCCAGCGCGCCGATCAGGGCAAAGCGCCAACCCTCCTGGGCGGCGAGCAGTTCCGGCTGCGCGGCAAACAGGCTGTTGGCCTGATAGCCGGTGTTCCACATGCCGAAAAACAACGCCGGCATCACGCAGAACCACACCGTCATCATCATCCGCTTGAGATCGATACCATCGCGCACGTGGGCGGTGGTTTTGGTCACGCTGCCGGGGCGATAGAAAAAGGTATCGGCTGCTTCATAGAGGGCGTACCACTTCTCGAAGCGCCCGCCTTTTTCGAAGTTGTGTTCGATTTTGTCGAGGAATTTACGCAAGGCCATCGATCAACCCTCCTTCTCGATGCGCGTCAGGTTGTCCCGCAGAATCGGGCCGTATTCATACTTGCCGGCACACACATAGCTGCACAGGGCCAGGTCTTCCTCATCCAGCTCCAGGCAACCAAGCTTCTGCGCCATCTCGGTGTCACCGACGATCAAATAACGCAGCAACGGGGTGGGCAGGATGTCCAGCGGCATCACCTGCTCGTAGTTGCCCACCGACACCATGGCCCGAGGGCTGCCGTTGGTGCTGGTATCGAAGGCAAAACGCTTGGCCGCGGCCAGTTTGGAAACGAAGATATTCAGCACCGAATGCTTGTTTACCCCGGCGCGCAGGTAATGCAGCAGCTCGCGCTCATCCCCCTCGTGCAGGCAAGAGACTTGCTGGTGGTAACGGCCCAGGTAGGCAAAGGGGCCGCGAGCGGTACGCCCGCCAAACACCGAGCCGGAAATCAGTCGATTCAACCCAGGCTGCAACTCACCCGCGCTCAGGCTTTGCAGGCAGGCCCCGAGGCGCGTGCGCAGCAAGCGCGGTTGATTAACCACGGGGCCGGCCAGGGCGATCACCCGCTCCACCCACAGTTGCCCAGTGCTAAAGAGTTTGCCGATGGCAATCACGTCCTGATAACCGATCTGCCAAACGCTCTTGTTGGCACTCACCGGATCGAGAAAGTGCATATGGGTGCCCGGCAAACCGGCCGGATGGGGGCCACTAAAGCTCTCGGTATGCACACCGGCCAGTTGCTCACCGGGCAGGCTGGCCCCTGGCGCCTTGCACAAAAACACCTTGGCCAGCCGCGTCAGCACTTGCAGGCCGGCTGCGAAGTCGTCGGCATAGGCCTGAATGATCAGCGCCGGGTCAGCGGCCAGCGGTTGGGTATCGATGGCCGTGACAAAGATTGAGCTGGGCACGGCGTCAACCGCCGGCACCTTGCTGAACGGGCGACTGCGCAGCGCAGTCCACAACCCCGACTGCAACAGGTTGTCGCGCACCGCCTGGGGGGCAAGGCTGGCCAACTGGGCGGCGGGATAGACGGCAAACGACACGGCTTCATCGCCGTCCAGTTCGATCACCACTGACTGCAGCACCCGCTGGGCACCACGGTGAATGGCACTGACCACCCCGGCCCCTGGCGCGGTGAAATGCACCCCTGGGTTGTTCTTGTCGCTGAACAGCGGCTGGCCGAGCTTGACTCGATCGCCCACCTGCACCGCCATGCTTGGCTTCATGCCGTGATAATCACAGCCCAACAGCGCCACGCTGGGCACCGGGCGAGCCGCCTCGATGCGCTGCTGCGGACTGCCGCTGATCGGCAAGTCCAGCCCACGCTTTATTTTTATCATCGATTACCCCACACACTGCAACCAGTGCCTTACAGAACTCGAAGATGGTCGAATCGGCCCAAGGCAACCCGACACACCGCGTCTCAAAAGCTTGTTGCGCTTGCACCCCAAAGAGCAAAACTGGCCAATTATATGCAGGCTAGGCGCTCGTATGCGACATTTTGGGGCAATAACTTGTCGCCACCCGCCACAACAATAACGTGGCGATTGCGCACGGCCGAGCCTATTGACACTCGCACAGGACTACAACATATGCGTCTGTTTATCTGCCTGATGTTACTGACAAGCAGCCTGGATTTGCTCGCCAGCAATCGCGAACGCCTCGCTGAGGCGGCCTTTGGCCCCTATCGACAGCAGGCCGAACACACCCTGCAACGGCAGAATCAGGCCGTACTCAACTACCTGTGGGTCGATGTGTACGCCGCTGCGTTCTATACCGAGCCGGGCATCAGCCCCCGTCAAGCCGTGGGCAACAGCCATCGGCAACGCCTGGAGCTGTATTACTTTCGCGCGATTGCTCGGGAAGACGTGATCAAGGCCGCCTGGGTCACCCTCCAGCGCCAGCAACCCGCCGCCCAACTGCAACGCCTGCGCCCCGAGCTGGACGCCTTGCACGCCACCTTCGCCGATATTCAACCCGGCGACCGCTACGCCCTCGACTATTCGGTCAGCGCCGGCCTGCACCTGGAGCGCAACGGCCGGCGCCTGTTCAGCAGCCGCAACGCCGAGCTGGCCCACGCCTACCTGGGCATCTGGCTGGCCGCTGACGGCTTATCCGCCAGCCTGCGCGAGCAACTGCTCGGCGCCGCACCGCCTCAGGCCGCGCGCAGCTTGAGCCAGTAACACAGGCCGATAAAGGCCAACCAGAACGGGATCGCATAGACCGACAGATTGATCCCCGGAATCAGCAACATCACCCCCAGAATCAAGGCCACAAACGCCAGGCACAGGTAGTTGCTGAACGGATACCACAACGCCTTGAAGCCAGGCTCGATGCCGCGCTGATTGAGGCTTTGACGAAACTTGAGGTGCGACAGGCTGATCATCGCCCAGTTGATCACCAGCGACGACACCACCAGGGCCATCAGCATTTCCAGCGCCCGCTGCGGCGCCAGGTAGTTGACCAGCACGCA
>DAITLT010000272.1:0-4765 GCA_036835505.1 Pseudomonas sp. | reverse complement strand
CGCGCCCTGCGCCGCGGCCTGGAAAACCCGCTGGACCGCGAAGAGCAGATCCGCCAGACGCAAACGGCCGCCATCGACATCCTGGTGCGCAACGGCAACGACCAGGACGAAGCCGAACAACTCTGGTCGCAACTGGGCGATGACTACTTCCTGCGCCACACCGCCAACGATGTCGCCTGGCACACCGAGGCCATCCTCCAGCACCCGGCCGACGCCGTACCGCTGGTGCTGATCAAGGAAACCACCCAGCGCGAGTTCGAGGGCGCCACCCAGATATTCATCTACGCCCCCGACCAGCATGACTTCTTCGCCGTGACGGTGGCCGCCATGGACCAGCTCAACCTGAGCATCCATGACGCGCGCATCATCACCTCGTCCAGCCAGTTCACCCTCGACACCTACATCGTCCTGGATGCTGACGGCGGCTCGATTGGCGACAACCCGGCGCGCATTCTGGAAATTCGCCAGGGCCTGGTGGACGCCTTGAAAAACCCGGACGACTACCCGGCGATCATCCAGCGGCGCGTGCCGCGCCAGCTCAAGCACTTCGCCTTCGCCCCGCAGGTGAGCATCCACAACGATGCCCAGCGCCCGGTCACCGTGTTGGAAATCACCGCACCGGACCGTCCAGGCTTACTGGCACGCATCGGCAAGATCTTTCTCGACTTCGATCTGTCACTGCAAAATGCCAAGATTGCCACCCTGGGCGAGCGGGTCGAAGACGTGTTCTTCGTCACCGATGCCAAGCACCAGCCACTGGCCGACGCGGAACTCTGCGCGCGCCTGCAGGCCGCCCTCACCGCTCAATTGTCAGACGCCAACGGCCCGACCGGCGGCGCAACCACCATTCGCTTTTAGGAAGCTGCACCACCGATGAACAGCGCTCTGAACCAACTGCAACCCTACCCGTTCGAGAAACTGCGCGCGCTGCTGGCCGGCGTGCAGCCGGCTGCCGACAAGAGCGCCATTGCCCTGTCGATTGGCGAACCCAAGCACCGCTCGCCGGCGTTTGTCGCTGAAGCGTTGGCCAGCAACCTCGAACAACTGGCGGTGTACCCCACCACTCTCGGCCTGCCGGTGCTGCGCGAAGCGATCCGCGACTGGTGCCAGCGCCGTTTCGGCGTGCCCACTGGCTGGCTGGACGCCGCGCGCCATGTGCTGCCAGTCAATGGCACCCGCGAAGCCCTGTTCGCCTTTACCCAGGCCGTGGTTGATCGCCAGGACGACGCCCTGGTGCTCAGCCCCAATCCGTTCTATCAAATCTACGAAGGCGCGGCCCTGCTCGCCGGCGCCAAGCCGCACTACCTGCCATGCCTGGCTGAGAATGGCTTCAACCCAGACTTCGACGCCGTCAGCGCCGACACCTGGCAACGCTGCCAGATTCTGTTTCTGTGCTCGCCCGGCAACCCAACCGGCGCACTGATTCCCCTGGCGACCCTGGAAAAGCTGATTGCCCTGGCCGACCAGTACGACTTTGTGATCGCCGCCGACGAGTGCTACAGCGAGCTGTACTTCGACGAGCAGCAGCCACCGGCCGGCCTGCTCAGCGCCTGCGTCAGCCTCGGGCGCAGCGATTTCAAGCGCTGCGTGGTGTTCCACAGCCTGTCCAAGCGCTCCAACCTGCCCGGCCTGCGTTCCGGCTTCGTGGCCGGTGACGCCGAGATCCTCAAGGGTTTCCTGCTCTATCGCACCTACCACGGCTGCGCCATGTCGCTGCCGACCCAGTTGGCCAGCGCCGCCGCCTGGAACGATGAAGAGCACGTGCGCGCCAACCGCGACCTGTACCGCGCCAAATACGCCGCCGTGCTGGACATCCTCAGCCCCGTGCTGGACGTGCAGCGCCCCGACGGCGGCTTCTACCTGTGGGCCAAGGTTGCGGGAGACGACGCCGCGTTCACCCGCGCGCTGTTCGCCCAGGAGCACGTCACCGTAGTGCCCGGCTCCTACCTGTCGCGCGAGGTGAACGGTTTCAACCCTGGCGCCGGGCGCATCCGCATGGCCCTGGTCGCGCCGCTGGCCGAGTGCATCGAAGCCGCCCAGCGCATTCGCCACTTTATTCAGAGCCAGCCGGCATGAGCATTACCCTCTACGGCATCAAGGCCTGCGACACCATGAAGAAAGCCCGCACCTGGCTCGACGAGCACGGCGTGAGCTACGTTTTTCACGACTACAAAGTCAGCGCCATCGACAGCGTCAACCTGCACAAGTGGTGTGACGAACATGGCTGGGAGAAAGTCCTCAACCGTGCCGGCACGACCTTTCGCAAGCTGGATGACGCAGCCAAAACTGATCTTGACCAAGACAAGGCCATCAGCCTGATGCTGGCCCAGCCGTCGCTGATCAAACGCCCGGTGCTGGATCTCGGCGAGCGCACCCTGCTCGGCTTCAAGGCGGAACTCTACGCCCAGGCGCTGGCCTGAATTACGCCAAGCCCACAGAATTGATCAACTCCAGAATTGACGCACTAAGGAAACCCAGCATGTCACAACAACTGTTCAGCCTGGCCTTCGGGGTCGGCACACAAAACCGTCAAAGCAACTGGCTGGAAGTCTTCTACGCCCAACCGCTGCTCAATCCCTCGGCCGAACTGCTGGCCGCCATCGCGCCGATTCTCGGCTACAACGGCGGCAATCAGGCCATCAGCTTCAGCACCAGCCAGGCCGAGAAACTGGCCGACGCGCTCAAGCCCATCGACGCCCTGCAGGCCGCCCTGCTGACCCGCCTGGCAGAAAGCGAGAAGCCGCTGGTCGCCACCCTGTTGGCCGATGATGCCGCCCTGACCTCAACGCCTGAGGCCTACCTCAAGCTGCACCTGCTGTCGCACCGCCTGGTTAAACCCCACGGCCTGAACCTCACCGGCATTTTCCCGCTGCTGCCGAACGTGGCCTGGACCAGCCAGGGCGCCATCGACCTCGGCGAGCTGGCCGAACGTCAACTGGAAGCCCGCCTGCGTGGCGAGCTGCTGGAAGTCTTCTCGGTCGACAAGTTCCCGAAAATGACCGACTACGTGGTGCCGAACGGCGTGCGTATCGCTGACGCCGCGCGCCTGCGCCTGGGCGCCTATGTCGGCGAAGGCACCACCGTGATGCACGAAGGCTTTATCAACTTCAACGCCGGCACTGCCGGCCCCGGCATGATCGAAGGCCGTGTGTCGGCCGGCGTATTCGTCGGCAAAGGCTCTGACCTGGGCGGCGGTTGCTCGACCATGGGCACCCTGTCCGGTGGCGGCAGCATCGTCATCAGCGTGGGCGAAGGCTGCTTGATCGGCGCCAACGCCGGCATTGGCATCCCCCTGGGCGACCGCAACACCGTGGAGTCGGGTCTGTACATCACCGCCGGCACCAAGGTGGCGCTGCTGGATGCCGACAACCAGTTGGTCAAGGTGGTCAAGGCGCGCGAACTGGCCGGCCAGACCGACCTGCTGTTCCGCCGCAACTCACAAACCGGCGCCGTGGAATGCAAAACCCACAAGTCGGCCATTGAGCTGAACGAAGCCCTGCACGCCCACAACTAAAAAGTTGGTTTAACGCGGCTGCGCTCGCCCATACTGCGTTGCAACAAGGCTCGGACGCTCATTTACACCAGTAAACTCCGCGTCCTCGCCTTCTTGCGCCTTGTCTGGACTTCGCTCGCAACGCGTTAAACTCAACTTTTCGCCTGATGACTTCTAGAAACACCATGCCCCTTACCTCTCCCTGGCGTTGCGACTTTCCGGCCCTCGCCGCGTTCGCCAGCGAAGGCCAGACTTATCTGGACAGCGCCGCCACGGCGCAAAAGCCGCAGGCGATGATTGCGGCGCTGTCCGACTATTACCAACGCGGTGCCGCCAATGTACACCGCGCCCAGCACCTGCCCGGCGAGCGCGCCACCCGCGCCTTCGAGACCGTGCGCGAGCAAGTTGCCCGCTGGCTGAACGCCGCCAGCGCCGAGCAGATCATCTTCACCCGCGGCAGCACCGAAGCCCTCAACCTGCTGGCTTACGCGCTGGAACAGCAGTTCCAGGCGGGTGACGAGATCGTTATCAGCGCCCTCGAACACCACGCCAACCTGCTGCCCTGGCAACAGCTGGCCCAGCGTCGCCAACTCAAGCTGGTGGTGCTGCCACTCGATCAGCACGGCGACATCGACCTCGGCGCCGCCGCCCAACTGATCGGCCCGCGTTGCCGACTGCTGGCCGTCAGCCAACTGTCCAACGTGCTCGGCCGTTGGCTGCCGCTGCCGGCCTTGCTGGCTCTGGCCAAGGCCCAGGGCGCGCTGACCGTGGTCGACGGAGCCCAGGGCGCCGTGCATGGCCGCCCGGACTTGCAGGCGCTGGGCTGCGACTTCTATGTGTGCTCCGCCCACAAGCTCTACGGCCCGGACGGCGTCGGTGTGCTCTATGGCCGGCCCGAGGCCCTGGCGCGCCTGAACCATTGGCAGTTCGGTGGCGAGATGGTGCAAGACTGCGACTACCAGCAGGCGCACTTTCGCCCCGCGCCCCTGGGCTTCGAGGCCGGCACCCCGCCGATTGCCGGGGTGCTTGGCCTGGGCGCCAGCCTCGCCTACCTGGATCGCCTGGATGCCCACGCCGTGGCCGCCCACGAAGCGGCCCTGCACCAGCAACTGCTGGCCGGCCTCAACGCTCGCACCGGCATCCAGTTGCTCGGCACCCCACAGGTGGCCCTGGCCTGTTTCAGCGTGGCCGGCGTACACCACAGCGATCTGGCCCAACTGCTCTGCGAGCAAGGCATCGCCGTGCGCGCCGGCCAGCACTGCGCCATGCCCC
>DAITLT010000271.1:0-4786 GCA_036835505.1 Pseudomonas sp. | reverse complement strand
CCACTGTAGGCATCAACCCCGCTTATTGAGAGGCGGGGTTTGTGGAGCGCTTACGTTTATTCGCTTTGTCGGCAGCCACGCTCAGTACGACCTGATCGACGCGGAGACTGTGTGATGAACATCAAACCAATTCGTAATGACGACGACCTGGCCAACGCACTGGCCCGCGTGGAGCAGCTATGGGGCGCGCCGGTCGGCTCGCCCGAGGGCGATGAGCTGGAAATACTGGCGGTGCTGATCGAGAAATACGAAGAGCAGCACCAGCCGCTACCGGCCTCGGACCCGATCGACGCGATCAAGTTTCGTATGGATCAGCAAGGCCTGGCGCCGCGCGATCTGGAACCCTTCATTGGCTCCAGTGGGCGAGTGTCGGAGGTATTGAACCGCAAGCGCAAACTGAGCCTGGCCATGATCAAGCGCCTGCACGATGGCCTGCGTATCCCCTATGAAAGCCTGCTGGCCGGCGCCGCGTGAGCCTCTGACAGCGCGTTGCGCAATGCTGCGAGTGACCCCCTTCTATGGTTGGCCGAACAAGGAACAGTGCTGTGACCACCGCCGTTGCCCACCCCAAGTTTCAGGAACCCAAGTTTCAGGAAGAGTTCAGCGCCAAGATTCCCGCCCTGGCGCTGCTAGCCAACCTGGGTTTTACCTACCTGAGCCCAAGCCAGGCGCTGGCCTTACGCGCCAGCAAGGAGCGCGTGGTGCTGGCCCCAGTGCTGCGCGCCGAACTGGCCAAGCGGCGCTTTTGCAGCAATGGCGTGGAGCACGGCCTGAGCGAGGCGGCGCTGAACAAGCTGGTGGCCGAGATCAGCCATCCGCCGCTGAACGAGGGGCTGCAGGCGGCCAACCAGCGCCTGTCCGACCAGTTGCTGTACGGGGTGAGCGTGGCCGACTTTGTGGCCGGGGCCAAGGTCAACCCGACCATTGCGCTGATCGACTGGAACACGCCAAGCAATAACAGCTTCCACCTCACCGAGGAGCTGGGCGTGGGCTGCGCCAGCGGTGTCGGCCAGCGCATCCCGGATATCGTGCTGTACGTGAACGGCCTGCCGCTGGTGGTGATCGAGGCCAAGCGGCCGGATTCCAATAGCGGCAAGGATCTGATCAAGCAGGGCATCTCGCAGATGCTGCGCAACCAGCGTGCCGAGGAAATCCCCCAGTTGTTCGCCTTCAGCCAGTTGCTGCTGGTGGTCGATGGCAGCGGCGGGCGTTACGGCACGGTGGGCACCACCGAGACCTTCTGGGCCGCCTGGCGTGAGGAAGAAATTGGCGAGGTGGCCTTCGCCGAGCTGAAAAACCGCCCGCTGGCTGCCGCCCAGGAGCAGGCGATTTTCGCCCAGCGCCCGGCCGCCAGCCTGGCCTGGTACCGCAGTTGGCTGGCCGGTGGGCTGGTAGCCAGCCAGCAGGACAAATTACTCGCCAGCCTGTGCCGGCCGGATCGCTTGCTGGAGTTGGTGCGTTTTTACACCTACAGCGACAACAAGCACGGCAAGATCGTCGCCCGTTACCAGCAGGTGTTTGGCATCCGCGCGCTGCTTGCGCGCATCCAGCAGCGCGATGTGCGCGGCGCCCGCCAGGGCGGGGTGATCTGGCACACCACCGGCTCGGGCAAGTCGATCACCATGCTGCTGCTCTCCAAGGCGCTGATCTTCCACCCAG
Organism: Pseudomonas sp.; assembly: GCA_036835505.1. Lineage (GTDB taxonomy): Bacteria > Pseudomonadota > Gammaproteobacteria > Pseudomonadales > Pseudomonadaceae > Aquipseudomonas. The sequence goes on along the minus strand of DAITLT010000271.1, from coordinate 3,127 downwards.
AGTTGCAGAACTGCCGGGTGCTGGTGATCACCGACCGCACCGACCTGGAAGCGCAGTTGAGCAAGACCTTCGCCAGCGCCGGGGTGTTGACCGCGCGCGACCAGCAGGAGGCCCTGAGCCAGTCCGGCCGGCACCTGGCCCAGCAGATCGGCAAGGGCACGGCGCGGGTAATGTTTAGCCTGATCCAAAAATTCAACTCGGCGGCCAAGCTGCCGGGATGTCGCAACGACAGCAGCGATTTCATCGTGCTGGTGGACGAAGGTCATCGCTCCCAGGGCGGCGAAAACCATGTGCAGATGCGCCTGGCCCTGCCCAACGCGGCCTTCGTGGCCTTTACCGGCACGCCGCTGCTGCAGAACGAGAAGACCCAGAACAAGTTCGGCCCCATCGTGCATGCCTACACCATGCAGCGCGCCGTGGAAGACGGCACGGTGACGCCGCTGCTGTACGAGGAACGCCGCCTGGAACTGGACGTCAATGATCGCGCCATCGACAGCTGGTTCGAGCGCCATACCCAGGGCCTGAGCGAGGCGCAGCAGGCCGACCTGAAGAAGAAATTCGCCAAGAAGGGCGAGCTGTACAAGGCGCTGGGCCGCTTGGAGCTGATCGCCCATGACATCAGCGAGCACTTCGGCAATATCCCCGATGGCTTGAAAGGCCAGGTGGCGTGTGACAGCCGGGTATCGGCGATTCGGTTGAAGGGCTTTCTCGACGAGATCGGCCAGGTCAGCTCGGCGCTGGTGATGTCCGCCCCAGACAGTCGCGAAGGCAATAGCGACAGCGACGAGGACAGCAAGTCGGTGGTGCAGGCCTGGTGGGACAAGCATGTCGGCAAGGAAGACGGTAGCGTCTACAAGCAGCGCATGATCGAGGCCTTCGCTCAGGACGACGGGCCGGACCTGCTGATCGTCATCGACCAGCTACTCACCGGCTTCGACGAGCCGCGCAACGCGGTGCTGTATATCGACAAGAACCTCAAGCAGCACAACCTGATCCAGGCCATTGCGCGGGTCAATCGCCTGCACCCGAACAAGAAGCACGGCCTGCTGATCGACTATCGCGGCATCCTCGGCGAGCTGGACATCACCATCGCCCAGTACCAGGACCTGGCCACCCGCACCCAGGGCGGTTACAGCATCGAAGACCTGGACGGCTTGTACAGCCCGATGTGTACCGAATACAAAAAACTGCCGGGCCTGCACCAGCAGTTGTGGGCGATCTTCGCCGAGGTGAAGAACACCCAGGACATCGAGCAGATGCTGGCGGTGCTGCTGCCGCGCCTGCAGGAGCTGGACGGCGCACAGGTGGATACCCGACAGAAGGCCCGTGATGACTTCTACGCGCTGCTCAGCGAGTTTGCCGCTTGCTTGGCGATTGCCTTGCAGTCGCAGGCGTTTTTTCAGGACAAGAGCATCAGCGAGCAAACCCGTCGCCAGTACAAGGAGACGCTCAAGCAGCTGTCCAACCTGCGCCAGCGCCTCAAGCAGGCCACTGGCGACACGGTGGATTACGACGAGTACGCAGTGCAGGTGAAGAAGCTGATGGACAAGCACGTGCTGGGCATTGGCGTGCAGGAGTCCAAGGGTGCCTACGTGGTGGGCGATCTGGGCGCGCACAAGCCGGAGGCCTGGAGCGAGGAAAAAACCCGCAACGAGAAGGACATCATCCAGACGCGGGTGACCAAGGAGATCGACCAGCTGCTGGACGATCCCTATGCGCAGAAACGCTTCTCCGAGCTGCTGCGCCAGGTGATCGCCGAGGCCGACGCGCTGTTCGACAACCCGCTCAAGCAGTTTCTGCTGTTCAAGGCGTTCGACGAGCAACTGCAGCAACGCCAACTCGACGAACTGCCCGACGCGGTGCGTGGCAACCCCCATGTGCAGGCGTATTTCGGTGCCTTCAAGCTGCTGCTGGACGAGCAGCGCGTAACCACTGTCGATACCGCGCAGTGGGTTCTGCTGGCCGAGCAGACCGACGCCATCGTTAGCCAGGCAGTGCGCGAGTTTTCCATCAACCCGCTGAATATCGAGGCCGCCGTGCGCCAGCAATTGTTGCCGCTGTACTTTATGGCGCTAAAAACCCTGGGCCTGGGGATGGATCAGGTGCAGGCGCTGGTTGAACAGGTGGTGCAGATCATCCGCGCCGGCGCGCGTAAAGCCTGATGGCCAGCCTGTATTACGGCGGCGAGACGATTGCCTATCGGCTGCAGCAGCTGCCACGCCCAGCGCGCAAGCTGACCATCAAGGTGCAGCCGGATGGCCAGGTGCTGGTGCTGGCTCCGGCCGATGCCAGCGCCGAGCAGATCAGCGCTGGGGTGAACAAGCGCGCGCGCTGGGTCTGGGAGCAGCTGCAACCGATCCGCGAGCGCCTGCTGCATGTGCGCCCGCGCCAGTACATCAGCGGCGAAACCCACTTCTATCTGGGCAAGCGCTACCCGCTGAAAGTCAGCGAGAACGGCAGCGCGCCGCAACAGGTCAAGCTGCTGCGCGGCATGCTGTGCATCAGCGTGCGGCACAATCGCCCGGAGAAGGTTCGCGAGCTGCTGTTCGCCTGGTACAAGGCGCGCGCCCGCGAGCAGTTCAGTCAGCGCTTGCAGCGCCTGACACCCCAGGCACGCTGGCTGACGCAACAGCCGGCCCTGCGCCTGCTGACCATGCAGACGCAGTGGGGCAGTTGCTCGCATTCCGGCACCCTGACGCTCAACCCGCATCTGGTCAAAGCGCCACCGGAGTGCATCGACTACGTGCTGCTGCACGAGCTTTGCCACCTGGCCGAGCACAACCACTCGGATGCCTTCTGGCGCTTGCTCGACCAACTGATGCCCGATTGGCAGCCGATCAAGGCGCGCCTGGATGAGATGGTCGAGTTGTATTTAAACGACGTGTAAATAAGCGCCGAACCATCCCGCGCACCGCCACACCCGTAGGATGGCGTGGAGCGCAGCGATACCCATCAAGGCTTGCTCGCTATCGTTTATTCAATGGCCAGCACCCAAGCACACCGCCGCGCCTACAACAGCCTTACCTCTGCGCAGAGGTACCCAGGCCTTAGGCGTTGCGCAGGCGCTTGGGAGTCAGGCCGAGGTAGCGGCGCATGGCGGTGGTCAGGGCGCTTTGGCTGGAGAAGC
>DAITLT010000270.1:0-4793 GCA_036835505.1 Pseudomonas sp. | reverse complement strand
TTTCCGGTTATGAGCGGCCGAGCAACAATGCCATTCGCCGTTTTCAGGACTTGCTCTACAAGGCTGGGCATAATGTCACCGTGCGCACCACGCGCGGCGAGGACATTGATGCGGCCTGTGGCCAGTTGGTTGGCCAGGTAATGGATCGCACCCGTCGCAGTGAGCGCTATATTGCTGTGCGCGAACTTAGCGCTGAGGCCGAAGAGCCGCAGACTGCCACCAACCGCATCTGAAAGGGAGGTCATCAATGACCCTGCGCGCCACGCTGCTGCTGTTGCTATTCACCGTGTTGACCGGTTGTGTGACCACTGGCGACGTCAATCCCATGCGCACCGGCGAAGGCCGGGATGCTGCCCGTGATGCCTATATCCAGTTGGGCATTGGCTATTTGCAGCAGGGCAATACGGCGCGCGCCAAGGCCCCGCTGAAAAAGGCCCTGGCTCTGGACTCTTCCAATGCCGATGCCCATGCCGCCCTGGCCTTGGTGTTTCAGTTGGAGATGGAAACCGAGTTGGCCGATGAGCATTTTCGCAAGGCGCTCTCGGCCAGCGGTGATGACACGCGCATCCTCAACAACTACGGCGGCTTCCTCTACGAGCAGAAGCGTTACCCCGAGGCCAAGGCGCGCTTCGAACAGGCCGCCCAGGACAATCTTTATCCCGAGCGCGCACGGGTCTTTGAAAACCTTGGCATGACCGCTCTGATGATGCAGCAGCCCGCCGCGGCCAAGGCTTATTTTGAGCGGGCCTTGCGCCTGGATGTGCGTCAGGAGCGGGCCTTGCTGGAAATGGCCGAGTTGTCCTACGCGGAAAAAAACTATGTGCAGGCCCGCAGCTACTACGACAGCTATTCGGCCGTGGCCGAGGAGAATGCCCGTAGCCTGTTGCTCGGCAGTCGCTTGGCGACCATCTTTGACGACCGCGACAAGGCCGCCAGCCTTGGCTTGCAACTCAAGCGCCTGTACCCAGGTACTGCGGAATATCAGCAATATGTTTTGGAGCATCGATGAAAGCGCCGCAACCTGAAGTTGTCGTGAGCTCTCGTAGCAATCCTGGTGAAACCCTGCGCAAGGCTCGCGAAAGCAAGAGCCTGGCCCAGGCCGATGTCGCCCAGCAACTGAACCTGACCTTGCGCGCGCTGATCGAGTTGGAGGCCGGTGCCTTCGACAAGCTGCCAGGGCATACCTTTGCCCGCGGTTATATCCGTGCCTATGCCAAATTGCTTGGGCTTGAGCAAAACCGCCTGGTTGCCGACTTTGACGCCTACACCGGCACCGACTCGGCCGGCAGCAGTGTGCAGGCCCTGGGGCGTATTGAAGAACCTACCCATCTGGCGCAAAGCCTGTTGCGCTTTGTCAGTGTCGCGTTGCTCCTCGGGTTGCTGGCCGCCAGCTTCTTCTGGTGGCAGGAGCAATCCAGCAGCCAGGGCATCGACACGGCGATCAGCCGTGCGCTGGAGCATGTGGAAGTGGAAAGTGCCGATGGCACCACCCAGATTCATCCCCTGGACGAACCGGAAGATCAGGCTGTCGCCGCTGGCCAAACCCTGCCTGCCGAGTCGGCCAGCGAAAGCGAGCCGCCGTTGACGGAGCAGGTCGCCACTACGACGCCTGGCGCAGAAGCCGCCCCAGGCAACGCCAGTCAGCCAGCCCCTGTGCTTGAGCCGGCAACTGCCGCCGTGACCCCGCTTGTTGCAGCAGTGCCTGCCGCCCCCATCAATACGCCAGTGGCGAATGCGCAGCAGTTGCCGGAGACGCCCGCACCTGTGCCGGTGCAAGCCGCCGCCGGGCAAGGCTTGGTGAATATCCAGTTCACGGCCAACTGCTGGACGCAGTTGACGGATGCTTCGGGCAAGGTGCTGTTCAGCGCCCTCAAACGTGCCGGCGAAAGCCTGGAGCTGGCCGGCAAGCCGCCGCTGGAGCTGCGCCTGGGGTTTGCCCGTGGCGCCCAGGTCAGCTACAACGGCCAGGCCGTGGATGTCACGCCTTATACCAGCGGTGAAACAGCCCGCATGAAGCTAGGTCAGTAATTCCATGCATTGCCAATCCCCTATTATTCGTCGCGTGTCGCGCAAGATCTGGGTCGGCTCGGTGCCGGTGGGCGGAGATGCGCCCATCGCCGTGCAGAGCATGACCAACACCAATACCTGCGATGTGGCCGCGACCGTGGCCCAGGTGCGTCGCCTGGAAGATGCCGGCGCCGACATCGTGCGCATTTCCGTGCCAGACATGGATGCCGCCGAGGCCTTCGGCAAGATCAAGCAGCAGGTTCGCGTGCCCCTGGTGGCCGACATTCACTTCGACCACAACATCGCCTTGCGTGTGGCCGAGCTGGGGGTGGACTGCCTGCGCATCAATCCGGGCAATATCGGTCGCGAAGACCGGGTGCGCGCCGTGGTCGATGCCGCCCGTGATCGCGGCATTCCGATTCGCATCGGCGTCAACGCCGGTTCGCTGGAAAAAGACCTGCAGAAGAAATACGGCGAGCCGACCCCCGAGGCCCTGCTGGAATCGGCCCTGCGCCATGTCGAGCACCTCGATCGGCTGAATTTTCAGGAGTTCAAGGTCAGCGTTAAGGCCTCCGATGTGTTTATGGCCGTGGCGGCCTACCGCCTGCTGTCCAAGCAGATCGAGCAGCCGTTGCACCTGGGCATCACCGAGGCCGGCGGCTTGCGTTCGGGTACGGTAAAGTCGGCGGTCGGTCTGGGTATGCTGCTGGCTGAGGGCATTGGCGATACCATCCGCATCTCCCTGGCCGCCGATCCGGTAGAGGAGGTCAAGGTCGGTTACGACATCCTCAAGTCGCTGCGCCTGCGCTCGCGCGGGATCAACTTTATTGCCTGTCCCAGCTGTTCGCGGCAGAACTTCGATGTGGTGAAAACCATGAACGAACTCGAAGGTCGCCTCGAAGACCTGCTGGTGCCGCTGGATGTGGCCGTTATCGGCTGTATCGTCAATGGTCCGGGTGAAGCCAAGGAGGCCCATGTCGGCCTGACTGGCGGCTCGCCGAGCAACCTCGTGTACATTGACGGCAAGCCGGCGCAGAAACTCAACAACGACAATCTGGTCAATGAGCTGGAACGGCTGATTCGCCAGAAAGCGGCCGAAAAGGTCGAGGCCGATGCGGCACTGATTGCCCGCGGCTAAGCATTTTTAAGGATTTTTTGTGAGCAAGACGCTGCAGGCCATTCGTGGCATGAACGACATTTTGCCCGAGCAGACCCCGCTCTGGCGTTACTTCGAAGGCACCGTAGCCAACCTGCTGGACGGCTACGGCTATCGACAGATCCGCATGCCGATTGTCGAAGCCACCGAGCTGTTCAAGCGCTCGATTGGCGAGGTCACCGACATCGTCGAAAAAGAGATGTACAGCTTCGACGACCGCAACGGCGACTCCCTGACCCTGCGTCCGGAAGGCACCGCCAGTTGTGTGCGCGCGGTGCTGGAGCACGGCATTAGCGGTGGTGGCCAGGTGCAGAAGCTCTGGTACATCGGCCCGATGTTTCGCCATGAGCGGCCGCAGAAGGGCCGCTACCGGCAGTTTCATCAGATCGGCATCGAGGTGTTCAACCTCGATGGCCCGGACATCGACGCCGAGCTGATCATCATGACCTGGCGCCTGTGGGGCCTGCTGGGCATTCGCAGTGCCGTAACCCTGGAGCTGAACAGCCTGGGCACCAGTGAGGCGCGGGCCAATTACCGTGAGGCGCTGGTCGAATTCCTGTCAGCCCGCCTGGATCAGCTGGACGAAGACAGCAAGCGCCGTCTGAGCAGCAATCCACTGCGCATTCTCGATAGCAAAGTGCCACAAACCCAGGCCCTGCTGGTGGATGCACCGAAGCTGGCCGAGTATCTGGATGAGGCCTCCAAGCTGCACTTCGACGGCTTGCAGGCGCGCCTAAAGGCTGCCGGCATTCCGTACGTGATCAATCCCAAGCTGGTGCGTGGCCTCGATTACTACAGCAAGACCGTCTTCGAATGGGTCACCGATAAACTCGGCGCCCAGGGTACCGTGTGCGCCGGTGGCCGTTATGATGGCCTGGTTGAGCAGATGGGCGGCAAGCCGACCGCTGGCGTGGGTTTTGCCATGGGCATCGAGCGCCTGGTGTTGCTGCTGGAAACCCTCGAGCAAGTGCCGAGCGCTATTGCCCGTCAGGTCGATGTGTATTTCTGTGCCTTTGGCGAGGCCGCCGAATTGCAGGCGCTGGTGCTCGCCGAGCAGGTGCGTGATCGCCTGCCGGGGGTGCGTCTGCAGATGAATGCCGGCGCCGGCAGCTTCAAGAGTCAGTTTAAAAAGGCCGACAAGAGCGGCGCATTGTTTGCGCTGATCCTGGGCGAAGATGAGTTGGCCCAACAGGTGGTTGGGTTGAAGCCTCTGCGCGATAACGGCGAACAACAACATATCAGCTGGGCTGCTCTTCCCGAGCAACTGGCGGCCTGTCTGCAGGCTTGAGCATTTAGCCAATAGGAGTATTGGGGTGTCGCGTACCGAAGAAGAAGAGTTGGCGGTAATCCGTGACTGGTGGCAACGCAATGGCAAGCCCCTGTTGACTGGCAGTGCCTTGGCCCTGGTCGTGGTGTTTGGCTGGCAGGCCTGGCAAAAACATCAGGTCAGCGAAGCCCAGGGCGCCTCGGTGCTCTATCAGCAATTGCTGGAAAGCAGCCTGGTGGCTGACGGTCAGGCCGATGTGGGCAAGGTCGCCGAGCTGGCTGGCAAGCTGAAGACGGATTATGCCGGCAGCCACTACGCCCAGTATGCGAGCCTGTTGCTGGCCAAGGTTGCCGTCGAGGCGGG
>DAITLT010000269.1:2667-4858 GCA_036835505.1 Pseudomonas sp. | reverse complement strand
GTAGGGTGCGCCGTGTGTTCAGCCGGGAGACATAGGTAACAGGTGTCGGGAGACATGGGTAACGCATTTAGGCTTACGGAATCATTTCGAATGAGGAGTTCGAGCGATGCCGTGGCAGGAGTACACCACCATGTCGATACGACGCGAATTCGTGTTGTTAGCTGGTCAGCCCCAGAGCAATGTCCGAGAGCTCTGTCGGCGCTATGAGATCAGCCCCAAGACTGCGTATAAATGGCTGCATCGTTATCGCGAGCAAGGCGATATAGGACTTGAGGATCAATCCCGATGCCCACTGCAAAGTCCAAGACGAAGTAGTCCTGAGCTGGAGCAGGAGGTGGTGCGGCTACACCTCCAGTTCCCTTACTGGGGGGCTCGCAAGCTTCTCTGCTTGTTGCCCGATGGGGTTAAGCGGCCGCACCACAGCACTATCGATGCGATTCTCCGCCGCCACGGTTGCCAGGTGCGCTATCACGCCGGGGAGACACAAGCCCCGGCGACTCGTCGCTTCGAGCACGAGCGGCCAAACGAGCTGTGGCAGATCGACTTCAAGGGCAACTTCCACCTCTCGGATCGACACTCTCCACGCTGTCACCCGCTGACGGTGCTGGATGACCACTCACGCTTTGCGCTTTGCCTGGAGTCTTGTGAAGGGGAGCGTTTGGAACTGGTCCGCCCCAAGCTGATCCAAGTGTTTCGTCGCTATGGCCTGCCTCGCCGAATAACGGCAGATAACGGCCCACCCTGGGGTTCGAACATCGAAGGCGGCTTATCGACACTGGAGGTCTGGCTGATGCGCCTGGGTATTGAGGTCAGCCATAGCCGCCCCCATCACCCGCAGACCCAGGGCAAGCTGGAGCGTTTTCATCAAACCCTCAAGCGGGAACTGCTACATCGCACCTTCAGCGATCTGGAGCACTGCCAGCGTGTGATGGATCACTGGCGGTCACAGTACAACCAGAAGCGGCCCCATGAGGCGCTGGGCCAATTACCACCGATATCGCGCTACCAGCCCAGCTTGCGCAGCTATCCGGAACAACTGCCGGAGATCGAGTATGAACCTGGGGATCGGGTTCTTAGAGTAACGGGAGCCGGACAGATCAAATTTGAAGGCAAAAGTCGCTTTGTCGGTGGCGGCCTGCTGGGCGAACGGGTGGCCATCCGCCCAACCAACGTGGATAGCGTCTACGATGTGATTTTCATCCACAAGACCATCCGCCAGATCGACTTGAGAGAGCGGAAGTGAGGATCATCCACCCGTTACCCATGTCTCCCGACAGGCGTTACCCATGTCTCCCGGCTGAACACCGTGCGCACCAGCCCTCCCGTCGCCCCTAATGCAGACCATAGAGGCCTCGTGATACCGCACGGCCTGCCCGCAATAGGCAAACGGCCATGCGGTTCGCCATCCCCCGACCGGGTGCTCTACAATCCGCGTTCTTCTACGGCATAAGATGTACGGACTATGAAACCCTGGATTCTTGGCCTAACCGGCGGCATTGGCAGCGGCAAGAGCGCGGTGGCGCAACACTTTGTCGACCTGGGCGTGCACCTGGTCGACGCCGACCACGCCGCACGCTGGGTGGTCGAGCCCGGCCGACCGGCGCTGGACAAGATAGTCGAGCACTTTGGCGGCGATGTGCTGCAAGCCGACGGCCAGCTCGATCGCAGCGCCCTGCGCGCACGGATCTTCGCCGACAGCGATGAACGGCGATGGCTGGAAGCCTTGCTGCATCCGCTGATAGGCCAGGAAATCATGGCCTATCTGGCCCGCGCCGAATCGCCCTATGCGATCCTGGTTTCGCCCCTGCTGATCGAGTCCGGGCAACACCGGCTGACCCAGCGCGTGCTGCTGGTGGACGCCCCCGAACAACTGCAGATCCAGCGCACCATTGCCCGCGACCAGAGTTCGGCAGAACAGGTGCAGGCCATTCTCAAGGCTCAGGCCAGCCGCAGCGAACGCCTGCAGCATGCCCACGACGTGCTGGTTAACGATCGCGACCTGCACTGGCTACAGGCCGAGGTCGAGCGCCTGCACAACTTTTACCTCGCCCTACGCGGAGGCCAAACATGAGCACCACCACCGTCGCCTGCCCAACCTGCGGCGCACCCGTCGAGTGGGGCCCGCAAAGCCCTAGCCGGCCCTTCTGCTCGGAACGCTGCAAACTGATCGACCTCGGCGCCTGGGCCTCGG
>DAITLT010000269.1:0-2567 GCA_036835505.1 Pseudomonas sp. | reverse complement strand
TCGGCGCCTGGGCCTCGGAAGAACACGCCATCCCCGGCGACAACCTGGAAGATGAGCTGTTCTCCAGCGATCTGGATCAGCCGCCGCGTCAGCACTGACGAGGTAGGGTGATGCAGCGGGAATCAGGGACGCATGAAGCCGTAGTCGCGCTCATCGTCCAGGTTGTCGGCGAGGAACTGCAGTTCGGCGGCCAGGTCCCTGGCATCACGCTCGCCGCGGCTGCGCTCCACCACCGCGCCGAGCAGGGCGCGCAAGCCGAGCGCGGGATCGAAACCTTGTGCTGACGCCTGTTGCAGGCTTTGCTCGATTTGCTGCCTGGCCCACTCGTGTACCCCCATGGTGCTGTCTCCTCTGTTGTGATCGTCGGGGGATGATCGCGACGCTGGGCTGAAATCGCCGCCCGCCCCAGCCTCCCCTCGTCAGCAGAGCCTGGCAGACTCGTGAACGAGCCGGTTGATCTGGGTCAACCCAGCAACGCCGATCAATTCGCTGAAGCCTGCGCCATCAATGCGGCTGGTTGTCGTCCTTCCAGGGCGCCGCCAGGTAGCGCGAGCGATTGAAGGTTTCCAGCCAGTCGGGGTAGAACACCACCAGCGCGGTGACGATCATTCCATTGATGAAGGCCTCGGGGAAGATCACCATCCACAGGTAGCCGACGAAGTCGCCGAGCCAGGGCGGCATCGGGAACAGGCCGTCGACCCACAACACCCCCAGCCCGACCAGGATGCACAGCAAGATGGCCAGGGCCGCGGGGAAAAAGCCGCTGAAAAAGATGTAGACGAACAGATTGCGCGGCTGCGCGCGTTCGACCCGCAACGCGCAGAGCTCGGTGACCAGCACCGGAATCAGCACCATCAGCACACCGTTCACCCCCAGCGCAGCCAGGTCCTGCCGGCCCAGCAGGAGCATGCCGAGCTGGGCGACAAAGCCGGCGAGGATCGCCAACGGCCAATCGAGCAGCAGGGTCACTGCCGTCATGCCGATGATGTGGTAGGACAGCCCCGAGGCGAAATCCCGGCGCACCAGCCACAGCACGAACAGCACGAACACCGTAGCGAAGACCAGGTGCTGACGGCGCAGGTCGCTGAACAACTCCAGCCAAGGCGCCCGCCATATGGCCCAGAGCAGCAGCGGCAGATAAATGGTCCAGCCGATGACCTGGCTGGCGGGTGAGAGTAATTCGGCAGCGATCATAGGTAAGCGCCCAACCCCTGAATGATGAACGCAGCCAGTCTACACCGGCGCTCGGCGGCGAAAGTGCACCAATGGTTTATCGCGGCGCGGCACAAAAGCTGGCGGGTTGTCGCTGCGCTCCGAAGCCGCCCTACAGACCGAACGGACCGCCGAAACTGGAACGAATCCGCGATTCGTAGGGTGTCACTCGCCGCAGGCAGTGCACCAATGGTTTATCGCCGCGGCACAAAAACTGGCGGGTTGTCGCTTCGCGACGAACGGAACGTCGCCCGGCCGCCCTACCTGCGAGCGAAACGATCCAAGGGGTACCAAGCCTCCATGACTGCGGGCTAAGCTGTAGGCATGGATGATTCAGATTATTTGCGCTTGCTCACGCACCAGGCGGAGCAGGCTAACGCGTTCCTTTCCAATGCCCGCAAGTGGGAGCGTGAGCGTTGGGTGTGCCAGCGCCTGCTGCAAGCCCTGAACGTCAGCCATAGGCTCGAGGAGTTCAGCGCGGCCGGGCAGGAACCGCCGGACGTGCTGTTTCGCGAGGCCAGTTTCGAGGTGTTTTTCGTGCTGGACGAGGGCCGGCGCCTCAACGATGAGTGGCGCGTCGAGCTGGAACGTCGGCGTAGCGCCTTCTCGCTCAGCCAACTGGTGCGCCGCGAGGCCAAACCGCGGCGCATCGGCGCCGCCGAGCTGCAGGCGCGCCTGGCCCCGACCCTGCGCAAGAAAGCGCACAACTACAGCGAACGCGGCCTCGACCCCGGCGAACTGGATCTGCTGGCGTTCGTCAGCCTGAAACGCGTCGTACCCGACTTCAACAGCCACTTCCCGCCGCCCACCGAGTTCCTGCGCCAGGGCTGGCGTTCGCTGTCGCTGGTCGGTCCGACCTTCGCGCGGGTATTGTTCGCCCATCCCGACGCGCCGGATTTTCTGCGCAGCAATCTCGGCCGCAGCGTACTGTTCGATGTCGGGATCAGCCTGTGATGACCCGAGACACTGCAATTCCCTGCAAACCGGCCCACCTTACGCCAGTATCACCACCCGGATACGGCAAGGCGGCATTATTCGTCTGAATGACGACCCGTGCGTTGAGCCCTGGTGAACGCCACGGCTAGAATAGCCACCATCCACAGGCCAGCCGAGAACCGCAGGGTTTTCCCACGGTCTGATCCCTCGAGGTTCCTATGTCCAGCCGCCTGAGTCCCGACGATCAAAAACGCGTCGACCAGTACCTGAGTGCCCCGCAGCATCAAGTCGAACGTCAACCCTTCAAGGTGTGGCGCTTGCTGCTGATCATTGTCGGCGTGGTGATCGCCATGGGCCTGCTGAGCCGTCTTCTGAGTCGCCTGGTGCTATGAGCTGCTTCGCGCTCGCCCAGCAAGACT
>DAITLT010000268.1:0-4861 GCA_036835505.1 Pseudomonas sp. | reverse complement strand
ACGTCGGTGCCGTACAGGGCATCGTACAGCGAGCCCCAGCGGGCGTTGGAGGCGTTCAGGGCGAAGCGCGCGTTCATCACCGGCACCACCAACTGCGGGCCGGCCATGCTGGCGATTTCGGCGTCGACGTTTTCGGTGCTGATCTTGAAGTCAGCCGGTTCTGGCAACAGGTAGCCGATTTCCTGGAGGAAGGCTTTGTAGGCAGCGGCGTCATGGGCCTGGCCGGCACGGGCCTGGTGCCAGCCGTCGATCTGCGCCTGGAGCGCGTCACGCTTGGCCAGCAGAGCGCGGTTTTTCGGCGCCAGATCGTTGATCAGCGCTTCGGCGCCGGACCAGAACTGGTCGGCAGCAATGCCGGTACCCGGAATGGCTTGGTTGTTTACGAAGTCGAACAGGACTTTGGCGACCTGCAGGCCACCGACTTGTACGCGCTCAGTCATTGCTTGCCTCTCTCTATCAGAATCAACGCTGGAGAGCCTGTTTATGGGGCTTTCGACGGCCGTTAGACAGGCTCTAAACCAAGGCCGGGCGGCCATGTAGTTCGAGGCGGCGGATACTACATGATGCCGGCGAAAAAATCAGCGGGCACGCGTCGCTTTGCGACTATCGCCCCTGCGCGGGTCACCCATCGCCAGCGATGGCCGCCTGGCTATACTCGCCGCAAATGCTCTCGGAGGTGGTTTATGTCGGTTGCTGCGGTTGTTGTGGCTGATCTCGATGCACTGGTGCCGCTGTTTGCCGGCTATCTGCAGTTCTATCAGGTGCCCAGGTCGGCCAGCGAGATTCACGCCTTTTTGCTTGAGCGCCTGCAGCGCGGCGATGCGCAACTGTTTATCGCCCGCGATGCACAAGGCATGGCCCAGGGCTTTACCCAGCTCTACCCGCTGCAGTCGTCCCTGGCGTTGGCGCCGGCCTGGCTGCTGAGTGACTTGTTTGTGCTGCCCAGCGCTCGCCGCCAGGGCGTCGGCGAGGCGCTGATGAATGCCGCCCGCGCCCATGCCGAGGCGCACGGGGCCTGTGGCCTGCAGCTGGAAACGGCGAAGACCAACCTGGCCGGCCAGGCCCTGTACGAGCGCCTGGGCTATGTGCGCGACGAGCTGTACCTGACCTATTGGCTAAGCTTGGCCAATGCCTGAGGCGCCCGAGGGGCGCCGCCTATTGATAAGGAGCGGTCTGTGAATCATCTGGTCTTGACGGTAATTGCCCCCGATCAGCCGGGGCTGGTGGAAAAACTCGCGCAGTGCATCGCCGGCCATGGCGGCAACTGGCTGGAAAGCCGCATGGCGCGGATGGACGGTCAGTTCGCCGGGATTCTGCGCGTCGGGGTGCCGGCCGAGGCCTACGATGAGCTGGTCGAAGCCCTGCATGCCCTGAGTGCGCAGAACATCCGCGTGCTGCTGGCGGAAAGCGGCATCCAGGCGTCCTGCAGTTGGAAGCCGATCTTGCTTGACCTGGTCGGCAACGACCGGCCGGGGATCGTGCGTGACATCACCCGCTTGCTGGCGGACTTGGGGGTCAATCTGGAAAACCTGGCGACTTCGGTGGCGCCGGCGCCGATGAGCAGCGAGCCGCTGTTCCATGCCGAGGCCGTACTGGCAGTGCCGCTGAACCTGAGCCTGGAGGTGTTGCAGGGCAAGCTGGAAGCCCTGGCCGATGATCTGATGGTGGAGCTGCGCCTGCGCACTGAGGCTTGAATGCTGTCCCTGCTGGCGAGCGCCGCTTAGCGCTGGCGGCGCAGGGTCAGCCAGGCATCCAGGCTGTAGACCAGCAGGCCGGCCCAGATCAGGGCGAAGGTCAGCAGCTTGCTCGGCGCGAAGTGCTCGCCAAACAGCAGCACCGCCTGCAGTGCCACCAGGGTCGGGGCGATGTACTGCAAAAAGCCCAGGGTGGTGTAGGGCAGGTGGCGGGCGGCGGCGTTGAAACACAGCAGCGGCAGCAGGGTAATCGGCCCTGCCGCCATCAACCACAGCGCCTGGCTGCTACTCCAGACGGCCGGCTGCAGGCTGCCGGCCTGCGGGTGGAGCAGCAGCCAGATCAGCGCGACAGGCAGCAGCAACCAGGTTTCCACCACCAGTCCCGGCAGGGCGGCCACCGGCGCGCGTTTGCGCAGCACGCCATAAAAAGCAAAGCTGCCGGCCAGCGCCAGGGACAGCCAGGGCAGGCTGCCCACCTGCCAGAGTTGTTGCAGCACGCCCAGGGCCGCCAGGCCAACCGCCAGCCATTGCAGACGGCGCAGGCGTTCGCCGAGCAGCAGCATGCCGAGCAGCACGTTGAGCAGCGGGTTGATGTAGTAGCCCAGGCTGGCCTCGAGCATGCGCCCGTTGTTCACCGCCCAGACATACAGCAGCCAGTTGGCGGCAATCAGCAAGCCGCTGACACTTAATAGCGCCAGGCGGCGCGGGTTGGCGAGCAGTTCACGGCACCAGTTGGGGTGCTTCCAGACCAGCAACAGCAAGGCCCCGCCGAGGGCCGACCAGATGATCCGGTGGACGATGATCTCCAGTGCCGGCACATCGGCAATCGCCTTGAAATACAGCGGGAACAGGCCCCAGATGACATAGGCGCTAAGCCCCAGCAGATAGCCGCGGCGCGGGTTGACGGTGTTCATGGTGATCCTGGCAGGCTTAAGCAAACAGCTGTGCAGTGTACTGCCCAAGCCCCTTGTTTGTCCGTGCGCTCAGGTTTTTGCGCGGCTTAAAACAGCCGCAGCGGCTCTTCATCCAGGGCCGCCAGTTGCTCGCGCAGGATCAGGATCTGCTCGCCCCAATAGCGCTCGCTACCGAACCAGGGAAAGCTCATGGGGAACGCCGGGTCGTCCCAGCGCCGCGCCAGCCAGGCGCTGTAGTGCATCAGGCGCAGGCTGCGCAGGCCTTCGATCAGGGCCAGTTCACGCGGGTGGAAGTCGTGGAACTCCTGGTAGCCATCCATCAGCTCGGCCAGTTGCGCCAGGCGTTCGTGGCGCTCGCCGCCGCCGAGCATCATCCACAAATCCTGCACCGCCGGGCCCATGCGGCAGTCGTCGAGGTCGACCATATGGAAGCTGTCATCGCGGCACAGCAGGTTGCCCGGATGGCAGTCGCCGTGAATGCGGATGGCTTGATAGGGCGTGGCGGCAAACAGGCTGTGCAGGCGCTTGAGCAGATCGCGGGCCACCGACTCGTAGGCCGGCAGCAAACCGCGCGGGATAAAGTTGCCGTCCAGCAGGGTGGCCAGGGAGGCGTCGCCGAAGTGGCTGACCGAGGTGATTTCGCGGTGCTCGAATGGCCTGGTCGCGGCGATCCCATGCATGCGCCCGAGCAGGCCGCCGAGGCGATACAGCTGGTCCAGGTTGCCCGGCTCCGGCGCCCGGCCGCCACGTCTGGGAAACAGCGCGAAACGAAAGCCGGCGTGCTCGAACAGGGTTTCGCCGTCACGCATCAGTGGCGCCACCACCGGCACTTCGTGCTCGGCCAGCTCCAGGCTGAAACTGTGCTCCTCGCGGATCGCCGCATCGCTCCAGCGCTCGGGGCGGTAGAACTTGGCAATCAGCGGTTGCTCGTCTTCGATGCCGACCTGATAAACGCGGTTCTCGTAGCTGTTCAGGGCCAGCACGCGGGCGTCGGACAGATAGCCAATGCTCTCGACGGCATCCAGCACCAGGTCTGGGGTCAGGGCGGCAAATGGGTGGCTCATGGTGGTGTCCGGGCGGCGTGGGGTCGCCAGTGTACGCTGGCGTTGGCGCCGTTGTCGGGGCTTAGTCGCCCGGTTTCGGTGTGCGCGCCAGGCAGTAGACGTCCACCCGTGCGGCGCCGGCCTTGCGCAGCAGGCGGGCGATGCTCTCGGCGGTGGCGCCGGTGGTCAGCACATCGTCCACGATGGCCAGGTGCAGGCCGCGGACTTGGCTCGCGGGGGCCAACGCAAAGGCCTGGCGCAGGTTGCGCAGGCGTTGCGCGGCGTTTAGCTGTTGCTGGGCCTGGGTGTCCTGGCGGCGCTGCAGCACGTGCTCGTTCAACGTCAGCTGCAAACCCTGGCTGAGCCAGCGCGCCAGCATGCCGGCCTGGTTGAAGCCGCGCTGGCGCAAGCGGCGGCTGGACAGCGGCACCGGCAGCAACAGGTCCGGCCTGACCAGGCCTTCGCTGAAAGCATGTTGCAGATGATGTGACAGCAACTCACCCAGCAGGCGTCCCAATGGCCATTGCGCCTGATGCTTGAAGCGGGTGATCAGCGCGTCCAGCGGGAAGTCGTAGCGCCAGGCGGCCTCGACCCGCGTGAATGTCGGTGGCTTGCGCAGGCAGGCACCGCAGGTCAGGTCGTGGCCTGGCAGGGGCAGGGCGCAAATCCGGCAATGCTCGCCAAGCCAGGGCAGCTCGGCTTCACAGGCGCTGCACAGGGCCTGAGGGTTGTCGCTGGGCTCGTCGCAGAGCAAACAGCCCTGTGTGTTTTTTAACCAGATGTAAACCGACCGGTCGCGGTTTGGTTGACAGCGCATAAGGCTTCCCTAACTATGCCAGGCATCCGTGTTGTGCTGCCTGACTCTAGCAGGCACAACTTACTAATAAGGAACATCCGATGAGCGCGTCCACTTCCGCCAACTTGCGGCACGACTGGTCCCTGGCCGAGGTCAAAGCCCTGTTTCAACAGCCGTTCAATGACCTGCTGTTCCAGGCGCAGACGGTGCATCGCGGGCATTTCAACGCCAACCGCGTGCAGGTCTCGACCCTGCTGTCGATCAAGACCGGCGCCTGCCCGGAGGACTGCAAATACTGCCCGCAGTCCGGCCACTACAACACCGGCCTGGACAAGGAAAAACTCCTGGAAGTGCAGAAGGTGCTGGAAGAGGCCGCCCGCGCCAAAGCCATCGGCTCGACCCGTTTCTGCATGG
>DAITLT010000267.1:0-4861 GCA_036835505.1 Pseudomonas sp. | reverse complement strand
GCGATGATCGCCCAGTTGAGATGGGCCATCACCTCCCAGTAGCGCACCTGCTCGGCATCGATGGCCCGGCCACTGACGCTCTGGTAGCCGCGATAGAAGTCGCTGCGCGCGCCGATACCGCCGGCCTCCAGTTGCGGCGCGCCGAAGCGCCAGCATTTGGCACAGAACCAGCCGATGTCTTCCAGCGGATCGCTCCAGCCGGCGAACTCCCAGTCGAGTATGGCGGTGAGGCCGTGCGCATCGACCATGTAGTTGCCGGTGCGAAAATCGCGGTGGGCGAGGACGATGTCGCTTCGTGGCGGTGCGTGGCGCTCCAGCCAGCGCAGCCCCCATTCGAGTGCAGGGTGCGCGCTGTGATGTCGATCGAGGAAAGCGCGGTAGCGCTCGATCGCCTGCAGCGCCGGGGCCTGGTCATAGCTGGGCAAAAAGTCGAGATCGGCGCGCGGTGGGCGAATCGAGTGGATCCGCGCCAGCTCGACGCCGAGGCGGAAGGTCAGGGCGGCGCGATCGCCGCCCAGGCTAGTGTCCTTGACCACTGCATGGCCGGCGGCCAGGCCGCCGACCTTGCGCATGACGAAGAACGGCCGGCCGATGACCTGCGCGTCACTGCACAGCCACAGCGGTTCGGGCACTGTGACCCCGGCGGCAAATGCCGCTTTGAGCAGGGCGAACTCCTGGACGCGGCCATGGCTGGCCGACACCCCTGACGGCGAGTCGGCGCGGATTACCAGCTCCAGGGTGCCGGCATAGGGGCCACCGGCAACCTTGGCGATGGCCAACCAGTTCTCCTGGATGGCGCCGCCGGAGAGCAGGCGGAACTCGCTGAATGTGACCGCCTCGGCTTTGGCCCGCTGGGCGATGTAGACCTCGAGCGCGCTACGCAGTGAGTCGCTCATAGGCTGAATTTCTTGAAGATGCGTTTGGCCAGGCTCCAGCGATGCACTTCAGAGGGGCCGTCGTAGATACGGAAGGCGCGCATGTCGGCAAAGATCCGTGCGACTATGGTTTCGCCGGTCACGCCCTGGCCGCCGAGGACCTGCACGCTGCGATCGGCGACGCGCCAGGCGGCCTCCGAGGCCAGCACCTTGGTCATGCTCGACTCGCTCAGGGCCAGGCTGCCCTGGTCGAGTACCCAGGCGGTGTGAAGGATGGCCAGGCGCGCGCTGTGCATGTCCATCTCGTTGTCGGCGAGCATGAAACCGACGCCTTCGTGGCGCCCTAGTTCCTTGCCGAAGGCCATGCGCCGGGTGGCATAGCGGGCGGCGATATCATGGCAGCGACGCGCCTGGCCGAGCCAGCGCATGCAGTGGGTCAGGCGCGCCGGGGAGAGGCGCACCTGGGCGTATTTGAAGCCCTCGCCCAGTTCGCCGAGGATGGCGCTGGACGGCACTCGCAGGCCCTCGAATGCCACCACGCAGTGGCCACCGGGGAAGCAGGAGTCCAGCGAATCCATGCTGCGTTCGATGCGGATGCCCGGGGTGGCCATGTCGGCGAGGAACATGGTGGCGCGACCGTCTTCCAGCTTGGCCATGATGATCGCCAGGGTCGCGCCTTCGGCCCCGGTGATGAACCACTTGCGGCCATTGATCACGAAGTCGTCGCCATCGCGTACCGCCAGGGTCTGCAGCATCGACGGATCGGAACCGGCGCCGGGGTCCGGCTCGGTCATGCAGAAGCAGGAGCGGATCTGTCCGGCGGCCAGTGGACGCAGCCAGCGTTCTTTCTGCGCGTGGGTGGCGACCGCTTCCAGCAGGTGCATATTGCCTTCGTCGGGGGCGGCGATGTTCAGGGCGACCGGGCCGAGGGTGGAGTAGCCGGCCTCCTCGAAGAATACCGCCTTGCTGCGGTGATCGAGGCCAAGGCCGCCGTACTCCGCTGACACGTGAGCCGAAAGCAGGCCGGCGCTGGCGGCGGCAGCGATCAACTCGCGGCGCAGCGCTTCGCTGGGGCCGTGGGCGCCGCAGCGTGGATCCTTCTCGAAGGGGATGACCCGGGTGGCGATAAAGTCGCGCACCCGCATCTGCAGGTCGGTCAGTTCGGTGGTAATCGTAAAGTCCATGGGGCAGCTCTCGCGTGGCAGTGCGTCGAATATCAGGCGTAGCGGTAGAAACCGCGGCCACTCTTGCGGCCCAGATAGCCAGCCTCGACCATTTCCCGCAGTAGCGGGGCAGGGCGGTATTTGCAGTCGTTGAAGCTGCGGTAGAACACCTCCATTACCGCCAGCAGGGTGTCCAGGCCGATCAGGTCGGCCAGCGCCAGCGGGCCGATGGGGTGGTTGCAGCCCAGGCGCATGCCTTCGTCGATGTGCTCGGCACTGGCCAGGCCTTCCTGGAGAACGAAGACCGCCTCGTTGAGCATGGGCACGAGGATGCGGTTGACGGCGAAGCCGGGGCTGTTCCTGGCGCTGATCGCGGTCTTGTGGAGGCGCGCAACCAAGGCTTCGGCGGCGGCCTGGGTGTTATCGCTGGTCTGCAGGCCGCGGATCAGTTCGACCAGGGCCATGACCGGCACCGGGTTGAAGAAATGCATGCCGATGAAACGATCCGGGCGTCCGCTGGCGGCGGCCAGCTTGGTGATGGAAATCGACGAGGTGTTGCTGGCGATCAGGCAGTGCGGGCCGACGCTGGCGTCGATGTCCTTGAGAATCTGCAGCTTCAGCGACTCGGACTCGGTGGCCGCCTCGATCACCAGGTCGGCGTCGATCAGGGTGTGTTTGTCGGTGCTGCAGCGCAGGCGGCCGAGCGCGTCACACTTGCCCGCCTCGTCGAGGCTGCCCTTGCGCAGCAGTTTGTCCAGACTACTCTCGATGCTCTGTTGGCCACGCAGCAGCGCCGAATCGCTGACGTCCAGCATGATAACTTCGAGGCCGGCCATGGCGCAGGCCTGGGCGATGCCATTGCCCATGGTGCCGGCGCCGACCACGCCAACGGTATTTATCTGCATCTCGTTACTCCCGGTGTTCTGCTGGCGGGTGCACCCGCGGGGTCAAAGGCGTTCGAAAATGGCGGCGATACCCTGGCCGCCACCGATGCACATGGTCACCAGGGCATAGCGGCCCTGGCTGCGGTGCAGTTCGTAGACCGCCTTGGTGGTGATGATCGCGCCGGTGGCACCGACTGGATGGCCGAGGGAAATGCCCGAGCCATTCGGATTGACCTTCAAAGGATCCATCCCGAGTTCCTGGATAACGGCGCACGCCTGGGCGGCGAAGGCTTCGTTGGCCTCGATCACATCCATCTGCTGCATGCTCAAACCGCAGCGCTGCAGCACCAGACGTACCGCCGGCACCGGCCCCATGCCCATATAGGCCGGGTCGACGCCTGCGTGGGCGTAGCCGACCAGTCGCGCCAGCGGCTCAAGGCCTAGGGTATGTGCGCGCTGCTCCTCGGCCAGCACCACGGCGGCGGCGCCGTCGTTGAGGCCGGAGGCGTTGCCAGGGGTGACGGTGCCGTTTTCCTTGAGGAACACCGCCTTCATCCCGGCCAGCTGCTCCAGGGTCAGTTCAGGGCGGATGTGCTCGTCGCAATCGAAGCTGATGGCGCCGCGACGGGTCTTGATCTCGACCGGAACGATCTGTTCCTTGAAATAACCCTTGGCCGAGGCCTTGGCGGCGCGACGCTGGCTCTCCAGGGCGAGGGCATCCTGCATCTCGCGGCTGATGCCGTAGCGGCTGGCGACGTTTTCCGCGGTAACGCCCATATGAGTACGCTGCCAGGGGTCATGCAGGATGCCGTTCATGTAGTCGATCACCTGGTTGTCACCCAGGCGTGCGCCCCAGCGCATGCTCGGCAGCAGGAACGGGCCGCGGCTCATGTTCTCGGCACCGGCACCGATGGCGATATCGGTATCGCCCAGCAGAATCGCCTGGGCCGCGGAGATGATCGCCTGCAGGCCCGAACCGCACAGGCGGTTGACATTGAAGGCGGGGGTTTCCTGCGGTATCCCCGAATCCATGGCGGCTACTCGGCTCAGGTAGGCATCACGAGGTTCCGTCGGGATCACGTTGCCGATCACCACATGACCGACTTCGCCAGGGTCGACACCGGAGCGGGTCAGGGCTGCCGAGCAGGCTGTGGTAGCCAGGGTGGCGAGGGGCGTGTCTTTCAGGGTTCCGCCGAAGGCGCCGATTGGGGTGCGTGCGGCACTGAGTACGAAAATTTGACGCTGAGCCATGACAAGTCCTTCAGCAGGGCCAGTGCGAGTGGTCCCGATTGCGTGAGAGTGTTGGTTCCAAGGTGCCGATTAAGGCCGTGTAGGAGAGGCCTCAGATGCTTGTTAAATTAAAAAACATATTTGTTCGTTTGTAAATGATTGCGCCTTTGCGAATCCTCGCATAGAGTCAATTTGGTCAAAGAGTGACGGCGGTGCGGCGTACAGAAAACTCCTGTACGTGTGAGTCCCGCAGATCTGCTTGGCAAGCTGAGTCGACAGAATGGAGGCGCGTGGTTGCAATGGAGCGCCCACGGGGACCCATCAGCACCAAGGCGGAAAAGGATTGGCTGAAGCGAAAACCCGAGTGCTGTATCGCAAGGGCTTGGGATGAAAGAGTCTTTCTCTTGAGAAAAAACAATGAAAATAAAAATAATTGCTGCAGGTTTTTTCACACTGGCTGCTATCGCACTGTTCTCGGCTCTGCTACTGGCAGAACCGGCGCGCTACGCCTATGCAAAGGCCATTTCTCCCCCCGGTTGCCAGTACACGCCCTACGGCTGCTCGCTACCGCCGGGTTTCAGGGGCTGGCCGCAGTTCCCATGATCTAGCCCGGTGCGTTAATGAAACATCCGGCTAGGAGAAAATTAGGACAAAAAGCGCGCCGCTCCTTGGCGGAAATCCATGGGTACTGCAGCCCGGTATGCGAAGC
>DAITLT010000266.1:0-4870 GCA_036835505.1 Pseudomonas sp. | reverse complement strand
CGCAAATCGCCCGGGTACGGACTGACCGGATTCCGGCCGGGCGGCTGGCGCGAAACCTGCAGTAAACCCGCTATTGCCGGATCAGGACGCTACCCACATGACCCATATTGCCGCGCGCTTTCTGCCCTCCAACTATATGACGCCAAGCAGCAAGCCGGCGCCAAGTTCGACCAACCAGCAGAACGACCAGACCACTAAAGCCCCGCAGGACCCCATCAGCGAGCTGAAGAAGTACGCCGCCTCGCTCACCAGCCAGCACCGCGCCGGGCTGTTCAGCGCCATGGCCAAAAGCACTGCCAGTCAGGCACCAAGCAGCCCAAGCCAAGGTGCCGGCAACGCCCTGCAACTGCCGGATGTGGCCAATCTCGATCGCGATGATGCGGCCCGCCTGCTGGCCCAGGTCGACAAGATGCTCGACAAAGACCTGGATGCGCGCCTGAGATTCAGCGGCAGCAACGGCAAAGAGCAAACCGACTCGCTGAGCACCTACCGCGACTGGCTGCAGGCCAAGGGCGGGATCAACACCTACGCCTGAGCGTATCGCCGCGCGCACGCCGCGCCGGGTCAGGCACTCAGGCGTTGCAGTTCGCGGCGAACCATCTGCGCGTAGCTCGACGGGGTCAGGGCATACAGCTCGCTCGCCACCCAGGCCAGCCAGCGCCCAGCCAATTGCGTTTTGGCCGCCAGCAGGCGCTGGGCTTCGGCCTCGGCGCGGGCCTGGTGCTGTTGATGAAAGGCCGCGCGGCTGGGCTTGGCAGCGGACGGCTCGGAGGGTTCATGCATAAGGATTCTCTTCACGGGATAGGCCTGCAGTCGCCCGGTTAAAGCAGCGCCAGCACACCCTGTGTCACCACGCGGGTGGTTTCAGTGCCGAAATCACAGCGCCCTTCTTCCATCAGAAAGGCCTGCACGGCGTCTTCGATGCGGGTTGCCAGCGCGTCTTCCTGCCACTGGTAACGCAGCAGCAAGGCGGCACTGAGGATCGCCGCCAGCGGGTTAGCGCGACCGCTGCCGACGATGTCCGGGGCGCTGCCGTGTACCGGCTCGGCCAGGGCCAGGCCCGCGCCCCAGTTCAGCGAGGGCGCCAGGCCGAGGCCGCCACTCCAGTGGCAGGCCAGATCGGAGAGGATGTCGCCAAACAGGTTGCTGGTGACGATCAGGTCGAAGGCCTCCGGACTCTGCACCAGTTGCAGAGCAGCGACGTCCACCAGGCGTTCATCCAGTTGGGCAGCCAAACCTTCGGCCTCCAGCACCTCACGGCAGCTGTCGCGAAACAGGCCACAGGTCAGCGGCAACACGTTGGCCTTGTGTACCAGGGTAATCCGCCGCGCAGCACGGCTCTTGGCCACCGCCACGGCGCAACGGGCCAAACGCTGGCTAGCCGCGCGACTGATGACCCGCTCGGCAATCGCTACACCGGGGGCTTCCCAGTGCTCGCGACCGCTGTACAGGCCTTCGCTGTTCTCGCGCAGGATCAGCAAATCCACCCCGGTCTTGGGTGACACGGCCGGCCAACTGCGCACCGGGCGCAGATTGACGTTGAGGCCCAAGCGCTGACGCAAGGTCAGGATGGCACTGCGATAGCCCTCGACCCGCCGACTGGGCGACGACACCGCGCCAAACAGGCCGGCACCACAAGCACTCATGCACGCCAGGGTGGCGTCCGGCACCGCCGTGCCGTGGCGCAGGAAACAGTCCCAGCCGGCCTCGGCTGCCTGCACGCGCACATCCGGCAGGAGTTTCTCCAGCACGGCCACGGCGGCCGGCAGCACCTCTGGGCCGATGCCGTCACCGGCGATGACACACAGGTGCCGGCCCATGGCCTGGGCTGCGTCATGCGGCCGCTCAACCGCAGGCGGCAAGCTCAAGGCAGCACCAGCCAGACGGCACAGCGCATCAGGACAGCCCGAGCGGGCGCAGGCGGTAATGCGAAGGCAATTGCTCCAGGCCACTGACGGTCACGTTGAGATTCTTCCAGCGACCGTCCTTGATGCCATAGATGCAGCCATGCACCGACAGCGACTGGCCGCGGTGCCAGGCGTTCTGCACGATGGTGGTATGGCTGACGTTGGCCACCTGATGGATGACGTTCAGCTCGCACAGACGATCGACCCGCTCTTCTTCGCTGGCGAATTGGGCGATGTGCTCACGCTGCTCGTAGTAAAGGTCGCGGATGCTGCGCAGCCAGCCGTCGATCAGGCCGAACTGCACATCCTGCATGGCCGCGCGCACCCCGCCGCAGCCGTAGTGGCCGGTGACCAGGATGTGCCTGACCTTGAGCACATCGACCGCGTACTGGATCACCGACAGGCAGTTGAGGTCGGTGTGCAGCACCACGTTGGCGACGTTGCGATGGACGAACAGATCGCCCGGCAACAGACCGACAATCTCGTTGGCCGGCACCCGCGCATCGGAGCAACCGATCCACAGGTACTCGGGGGCCTGTTGCTGGGCCAGCTTCTCGAAAAACGCCGGATCTTCTTCCTTGATCGCCTCAGCCCAGCGCTCATTGTTCTCGAACAGATGCTCCAGATCTTTCATACCGCATGCTCCCCTAAAACCGATCAGCACCCTAAGGCTCGCGCCGCTGCTTTGACAAGCGTGATCAGGCTGGCGTCACAGCCTGTTACAGAGTCAGCAAGAGCGACACGCCCGCCACCATCGGCGCCGAGCCGGCTCAATCCAGCAGGGTGCAGGCCATCACCAGGGCGTCTTCACGGCCCCCGATGGCGGGGTAGTAATCGCGCCGCCGGCCAACTTCATTGAAGCCATAGCGCTCGTACAGGCGATAAGCCGACTGGTTGCTGGCCCGCACCTCGAGAAAGCACTCGCCGGCTTTCAGCTCCAGGGCACGCTGCATCAGGCGCGCCAACAGACGCTGGCCGAGGCCGCGGCCCTGGCTCTCGACCTTGACGGTGATATTGAGCAGGTGTGCCTCGTCGATGATCACATTGATCACCCCGTGGCCGACCTGTTGCTCGCCCTCGAACATCACCCAGCAGTCGTAGGAATTCAGGCTGTCCTGGAAAATGCCGCGGGTCCAGGGATGGCTGAAGGCGGCATATTCAATTTTCAGTACGGCATCGAGATCGCCGGCGGTCATCCGCCGGAAGGTTACGGCATCGCTCATTCTGTGCTTTTCCAGCGCGGCATCAGGCGGCGCATGGCCTGCCACAGCTCGGCCTTGCGGTGAGGTTCTTCCATCAGCAGCTCCAGCCCAGGCATGGCCCAGGCCGAACCCAGCCCGTCAATCTGCAGGTCACGGTGTTCGACGCCATCGCCATCGCCGGCACCGGCAAAGCGCGTGGCCGACTCGCCCAGCAACCACAGGCAGGCGCAATCGCCCTGCTCTTCCAGGCGCGCGGCGACAAAGCTCTGCACGTATTCCAGCGCCGCCTGCGGCCCCTGCTCCAGGCTGCCGCGGGACAACAGCGGCCAGCGCACCGGCTCATCAATCAACTGCGGGCTGTCCGGCAGGCCGGCGGCACGCAGCAGATCACGCAGCAGCAGATAGGCCGGATCGCGGCGGCTAAAGGCCTCGCCATTGGGCAACTCGACCAGCAGCGCACAACGGCCGGCGCGCAGCAGTTGCAGGCTGAACCGCGGCGGTGGCGGGGCCTTGACCTTGGCAGCAGGCGCCTCGGCTTCGTTCGCGGCGTCGGCAGCCGCTGCCTGACGGGCCTGGGCGGCAGGGCGCGGCACCTCAACCCGCGGCCGCGGCGCACTTACGGGCGCCGCCAGCGGGGCAACCGAGCCCAGCGGTGGCGGCTCATCGTCCGCCGGCAGCGACACAAACGCGTCCACAGCCGGCGGCTCGACCTCAGGCTGCCACAGCGGCCGCGCCGGCGGCGCAAACGGCAGGTTCACCCGCGGCAGCCAGTTGGCCACCTGCATGGCGCTGAGGTACAGGCGCCGACGCGCTTCGTCGATCAAACGTCGGCCACCTGCGGATGGGCCTTCTGGGCGTCCTGCATCAGGTTGAGGGCGTTGATATAGGCCTTGGCCGAGGCCACCAGGATGTCGGTATCGGCGCCATTGCCGTTGACGATGCGCCCACTCTTCTCCAGGCGCACGGTGACCTCGCCCTGGGAGTCGGTGCCCTGGGTGATGGCGTTGACCGAATACAGTTGCAGGCTGGCCGAGGAGTTGGCGACCGACTCGATGGCCTTGAAGGTCGCATCCACCGGGCCTGAGCCCTGGGACTCGGCGTGCAACTCGCGGCCATCGACGCTGAGGACCAGCTTGGCGTGCGGCACCTCGCCGGTTTTCGACGCCACTTCCAGGCACACCAGCTTGAAGTGCTCGGCGGTTTCATCGCTCAAGGTGTCGGACACCAGGGCCTGCAGGTCTTCGTCGAAGATCTCGTGCTTCTTGTCGGCCAGTGCCTTGAAGCGGGCAAAGGCGGCGTTCAGCTCGCTCTCGCCGGCCAGGGCGATGCCCAGCTCGTCGAGCCGCGCACGGAAGGCAGCGCGCCCGGAGTGTTTGCCCATGACCATCTTGTTGGCGTTCCAGCCCACCGATTCGGCGGACATGATTTCGTAGGTCTCGCGGTGCTTGAGCACGCCGTCCTGGTGGATGCCCGACTCGTGGGCGAAGGCGTTGGCACCGACGATGGCCTTGTTCGGTTGCACCGGAAAACCGGTGATGCCCGACACCAGACGCGAGGCGCTGAGGATGTGCGGGGTGTCGATGCGGGTGTGGACGCCAAGCAGGTCTTCACGGGTCTTGATCGCCATGACGATCTCTTCCAGCGCGGCGTTGCCGGCGCGCTCGCCGAGACCGTTGATGGTGCACTCAACCTGACGGGCACCGGCAACCACGGCGGCCAGGGAGTTGGCCACGGCCAGGCCCAGGTCGTTGTGGCAATGCA
>DAITLT010000265.1:3261-4873 GCA_036835505.1 Pseudomonas sp. | reverse complement strand
GGCCCACCGCGGCCCGGTCAGCATGGGCTGACCACTTCCCAGCCATTATTTACCGGGGCAATAGGTTTACGCAGATGAGCAAGACGACCTCTCTCGACAAGAGCAAGATCAAGTTCCTTCTCCTAGAAGGCGTCCATCAAACCGCCGTCGACACCATCAAGGCCGCCGGTTACAGCAACATCGAATACCTCACCGGTTCGCTGCCGGATGAGCAGTTGAAAGAAAAGATCGCCGACGCCCACTTTATCGGCATCCGTTCGCGCACCCAGCTGACTGAAGAAGTCTTCGACTGCGCCAAGAAACTGGTCGCCGTCGGCTGCTTCTGCATCGGCACCAACCAGGTCAATCTGAACGCCGCTCGCGAGCGCGGTATCGCCGTGTTCAACGCGCCCTACTCGAACACCCGCTCGGTGGCCGAACTGGTGCTGGCCCAGGCCATCCTGCTGCTGCGCGGCATCCCCGAGAAGAACGCCTCCTGCCACCGTGGCGGCTGGATCAAGTCGGCGGCCAACTCCTTCGAGATCCGCGGCAAGAAGCTCGGCATCGTCGGCTACGGCTCGATCGGCACCCAGCTCTCGGTACTCGCCGAAGCCCTGGGCATGCAGGTGTTCTTCTACGACCCACTGACCAAGCTGCCGCTGGGCAACGCCACCCAGGTCGCGACCCTGACCGAACTGCTGGGCATGGCTGACATCGTCTCCCTGCACGTGCCGGAGCTGGAAAGCACCAAGTGGATGATTGGCGAGAAAGAAATTCGCGCCATGAAGAAGGGCAGCATCCTGATCAACGCCGCCCGCGGCACCGTGGTGGTGATCGAAGCCTTGGCCGCTGCGATCAAGGACGAACACCTGATCGGCGCCGCCATCGACGTGTTCCCGGTTGAGCCGCGCGCCAACGGCGAAGAGTTCGCCAGCCCGCTGCGTGGCCTGGATCGCGTGATCCTGACCCCGCACATCGGTGGCTCGACCGCCGAAGCCCAGGCCAACATCGGCCTGGAAGTGGCCGAGAAGCTGGTCAAGTACAGCGACAACGGCACCTCGGTGTCCTCGGTCAACTTCCCGGAAGTGGCCCTGCCGGCTCACCCAGGCAAGCACCGTCTGCTGCACATCCACGCCAACATTCCGGGCGTGCTCAGCGAGATCAACAAGGTTCTCGCCGAAAACGGCATCAACATCTCCGGTCAGTACCTGCAGACCAACGAGAAAGTCGGTTACGTGGTCATCGACGTCGACGCCGAATACTCCGAGCTGGCCCTGGAAAAACTGCAACACGTGAACGGCACCATCCGTAGCCGCGTCTTGTTCTAAGCCGCCGCCACAACGAAAAAGGGCAGCCTCGGCTGCCCTTTTTCGTTGTTTTGTGCCCGTTATCCATTGACCCGGTTAAACGCTGGAGCGCCGGCCGTAGGATGGGTTGAGCGCAGCGATACCCATCAGGAATTTGCTCGTAGCCGGCTATTTGATGGGTATCGCAAGCTCAACCCATCCTACAGTGCTTTTTCTTGCCCGCTATTCCAGTAAGCGCAGCGCCTGCGCGACCTCGCTTAGCTCACTCTCGTTAAACACCTGCACCCCCAGGCGCCGTAACGCAGCTGCCGTGACACCTTCACCCG
>DAITLT010000265.1:0-3251 GCA_036835505.1 Pseudomonas sp. | reverse complement strand
GCCACAAGGTTGCCGCTGAAACTGCCGTCATAACTGTGCCGATTGCCGCACGAAGGGCTACGCGCCTTGAGCACGGCGATGCGAATACCGTGCTGCTGCACCAGGCGTTCGGCAATCTGCGCGCCAGCAACAAAGGCCGCGCTGACATCGGCGCCGTCGCGGCTGCGCACCTGCACCAAGCCATCCAGCACCTGAGCACCCTGACCACCGATGATTTCCGCCGCCGGCCGCGGCGTCGGCAAACCGCCCGCCACTTCCGGGCACAAGGGCAGTACCCGGCCCTGGGCCTGCCAGTCCAGCAACTGCGTGAACGGCCCGTGAGCACCACCGTCATAGCGCACCGCCTGGCCGAGCAGGCAGGCGCTGACCAGAATTTTGCCGGCACGTATCGGCGCCGGGCACTCGTGGGCCGGTTCGCCGGTCAAAGCCGTGGCCAAGGCGTTAGTCGCGTCAGCCTGGGCCGCGCGTAAAGGAGTTCCGAGGATGACGGACAAGATGCTCATGGCCGCGAGTCTATCAGCCCGCCGCACACACCTCGACAAGCCGCCCGGCAGACGCGGAAAATAGCCGCACTCACCATGGAGCCTGTATGCGCACCCTTCTTGCCGCCGTTCTACTGCTGTTCACCCTGCCGAGCCTGGCCGATAGCTATGCCGACCTGTACCAGGCCGGTGGCTGGCCACAGCAACGGGCGCATTTTCGCGATGCCCTCAACGGCGCCCAGTTGCGCTACCGCAACAGCCTGCCGCCAGCGATTTATCAGGCCCTGCTGGACAACAGCAATCAGCGCTTCAACGCCGCCGCCATGGATCAACGCGCCCTGGCCGGCCTGCGCCAACTGAGCGATCCGCAGCCAGCCCTGGGGTTTTTTCAGTCGCCCCTGGGGCGCAAGATCATCAACGCCGAAGTCCTCGCCACCCAACGTGAGCAACTGGCGCAATACGCCAACGGTGTGCCGCGCAGCCAGGCCGGCGCCACTCGCCGCGAGTTGATCGGGCAACTGGCCCAGGCCCTGCCGGCCAAGGAAGCCGGCGCGGAAGTCAGCCTGGCCCTGGCCAGCGTGGCCGCCGACAGCCTCAGCCAGATGCTCCCCGGCCTGCTCGGCGGCGGGCAGGCGCAAGCCATGCTCGACAACCAGCGCCAGCGCCTGATCGGGCAGCTCGGCAGCGACCTGGATAACAGCCTGCTGTTTGTCTACCGCGAGCTGTCGGAGGCCGAGTTGCAAGCCTTTGTCGACTTCGCCCACTCCGCTGCCGGCCAGGCCTATTACCAGGCCGCGCTGGCCGCCCTGCGCGCCGGCCTGGCGGTAGGCCAGAGCAGCACCAGCCCGACGCCATAAGCCCCGCCAACCGGGAATATTGAATTCGGATGATCGACGCGTTAGGCCAAACGCTCGCGCAAAAACGCCAGATAACGCGCCCGCAACTCGGGCGCTTCGTTGACCAGGTGATGCTTGCCGCCGGGCAGGATCAGCACCTGGGGCGCGGCAAACTTGTCCTCCAGCACCGCCAGGTTGTGCCGCCAATCGACGGTCATGTCGGCATCGCCCTGGACGATCAGCGGGCTGTGCGCGCTAGGCGGCGCGGCCTCGATGGCCGGCACCCAGCGTGACAACGCGCCGACCCAGGCCGTCGGCAGACTCAATGGCTGCAACGGGTCGCGCTGCACAAACTGCAAGAACTCGGCATCGTTGGAGTTGGCATTGAAGCGCCGCGGGATCTGCTTAACGAACGGCTTGAGCATGCGGTAGCTGAACTGCGACCAGCCCCAGGCCCGTGGCCGTACCAGCGGCGCCAGGAGGATGGTTTCGCCCAGTTGCGCCGGCGCCGCGCCGTGCAGGCGGTAGTCCAGCAGGATCGCCCCGCCGGTACTCTGCCCACACAGATGCCAGGGCGCCGGTAGCTGCAGGGCCGCCGCCTCGGCCAGCAGCGCCTGTAGCACCAACTGATACTCGGCAAACTCACCAATGTCGGCCCGCGCACCACTGGACAGGCCATGCCCCGGCAGATCGCAAGCAAGCACGGCAAAGCCCATGCCCAAGGCCCATTCGATGATGTGCCGATACAGGCCCATATGGTCGTAATAGCCGTGCTGGACGATCAGCGTGGCGCGCGGTTGCTCGGGCAGCCAGAGCTGCACGGCAATCTGGTAGCCGGCCGCCTGAAAGCAGCCCAGGCGCGTCTGCACGCCCAGGCGATTCAACTGATAGAAGTCCTGATAGGCCTGCTGGGCGCGCGTCAGCGGCTGGTCGATGGCCAGAGGGCGCAGACTGGCACGCAGGGCATCAGGTTGCATGGGCGCGGGCATAGATAGATTTTTCCAAACAATGAAGCGAGCACGGACGCGGACAATCTCGGCGCTGGCCGCACGCTTTAACAGCCGGCGATATTCTGCTGTCGCGCGCGCCGTGGCAAGCTAGCAGCCTGTTGTCCTCTCACTCAAGATAGCCCGTCCATGCCCCTGCCCTCCCGCAAGACCCTGCTCGCCTGCACCCTCGCCCTGCTCTGGACGGCCGCCATGGCCGGTGCCTACTGGTGGTACCAGTTGCGCTATATCCGCAGTTTTGACCAGCAGGCCACGCTGTTTAGCGGGGAGATTCTGCGCCTGCCGGCCGAGCTGGCCGGCCCAGGACCGATTCGCCTGGTGCATTTCTGGGACCCGGCCTGCCCGTGCAATGTCGGTAATCAGCAGCACCTAAGCGAGTTGCTGAGCCATTACGCGCCCCTGGGCGTGGCGTTTTATGCGCTGCAAAAACCCGGCAGCCAGGGCCAGTTGCCGGCTCCGCTGGCGGGCCTGCAACGCCTCACCCAACTGCCCGGCAGCGAGCGCCTACCGGCCAGCCCGGCGGTGGCCATCTGGGACCAGCAAGGCCAGTTGGCTTATTTCGGCCCCTACAGCGAGGGCGCCAGTTGTTCCTCGGGCAACAGCTTTATCGAGCCCATTCTGGAAGCCCTGCATAACCGGCGCCCGGTGCAGGCCAGCAACACCCTGGCGGTCGGCTGCTTTTGCAACTGGCAGCAGCCCTGAAGGCTAATCGCCGAGCGCCGTGCCGGCCTGGCGATACTGCTCCGGCGTCTGCCCGTACCAGCGGCGGAAGGCCCGGTAGAACGGCGATAACTCGGCAAAACCGCAGGCCCGCGCCACCTCGCGCAGCGGCTCGCCGGCCAGCAGCAACTCGCGGCTGCGCAAGCGCCGCACCTCTTCGCGCAAACGCCGAAAGCCTTGGCCCTGCTGGGCCAAGGCGCGCTGCA
>DAITLT010000264.1:0-4886 GCA_036835505.1 Pseudomonas sp. | reverse complement strand
CGTTTTGCTTTACCATGGCCGCCTTTTCGCCATTGCTCACTGCGGAGTCGTCATGCCCACCCTCTCCCCCACCCTGGAACTGGCCTGCGAGCTGATCCGTCGCCCTTCGGTCACCCCGCTGGATGCCGACTGCCAGGCGCTGATGATCAGCCGCCTAGAGGCCCTGGGCTTTGCCATCGAACCGATGCGCATCGAAGAGGTGGACAACTTCTGGGCCCTGCATGGCACGGACGGCCCGGTGTTGTGCTTTGCCGGGCACACCGACGTGGTGCCCACCGGCCCCGTGGAGGCCTGGCAGTATCAGCCCTTCGACGTGCGCATCGATGCAGACGGCATGCTCTGCGGGCGTGGCGCCGCCGACATGAAGGGCAGCCTGGCAGCGATGATCATCGCCGTTGAGCGCTTTGTCAGTGAGTACCCGGCGCACCAGGGCAGCATCGCCTTCCTGATCACCAGCGACGAGGAAGGCCCGGCGCAACACGGCACCAAGGCCGTGGTCGAGCGCCTGAAGGCGCGCAACCAGCGCCTGGACTGGTGCATCGTCGGCGAGCCGTCGAGCACCAGCCTGGTCGGGGACATGGTCAAGAACGGCCGCCGCGGCTCCCTCGGCGCTACCCTCACGGTGCGCGGCCTGCAAGGTCACGTGGCCTACCCGCAACTGGCGAAAAACCCGATCCACCTGGCCGCCCCGGCCCTGGCCGCACTGGCCGCCGAGCACTGGGACGACGGCAATGCCTTCTTCCCGCCGACCAGCCTGCAGATTTCTAATCTGAATGCCGGCACCGGCGCGACCAACGTCATCCCTGGCGAGCTGAAAGCGGTATTCAACTTCCGCTTCTCCACCGAATCGACCGTTGAAGGCCTGCAACAGCGCGTGGCTGCGATTCTCGACCAACATGGCCTGGACTGGCACATCGACTGGGCGCTGTCCGGCCTGCCGTTTCTCACCGAACCGGGCGAGCTGCTGGACGCCGTGGCCGCCAGCATCAAGCAGGTCACCGGCCGCGACACCCTGGCCTCCACCAGCGGTGGCACCTCGGATGGGCGCTTTATCGCCACCATGGGCACCCAGGTGGTCGAACTCGGCCCGGTCAACGCCACCATTCACCAGGTCAACGAGCGGGTGCTGGCCAGCGACCTCGACCTGCTGACTGAAATCTACTACCAGACCCTCGTGCGGTTGCTGGCCTAATCATGCTGATCTGTCCGCTCTGCTCGGCGCCGTTGAGCGCCGTCGATAACGGCGTGGCCTGCCCGGCCAATCACCGTTTCGACCGCGCCCGCCAGGGCTACCTGAACCTGCTGCCGGTGCAGCACAAGAACAGCCGCGAGCCAGGCGACAACCTGGCCATGGTTGAAGCCCGCCGGCGCTTTCTCGATGGCGGCCATTACGCGCCACTGGCCAAGCGCCTGGCCGAGCTGGCCGCCGGCTACGCGCCCGAGCGCTGGCTGGATATTGGCTGCGGCGAGGGCTACTACACCAGCCAGATTGCCGAGGCCCTGCCCGCCGCCGATGGCTACGCCCTGGATATTTCCCGCGAGGCGGTCAAACAGGCCTGCCGACGCACCAAGCAGTTGACCTGGCTGGTGGCGAGCATGGCCCGCGTGCCACTGGCCGACGCCAGTTGCCAACTGCTCGCCAGCGTGTTCAGCCCGCTGGACTGGCAGGAAGCCAAGCGCCTGCTCGCCCCCGGCGGCGGTTTGCTGCGCATGGGGCCAACCGGCCAGCACCTGATGGAGCTGCGGCAGAAGCTCTACGACGAAGTGCGCGACTACGACGACGAAAAACACCTCAGCCTGGTGCCCGAGGGCATGCAGCTGGCCCACAGCGAAACCCTGACCTTCCCCCTCCGGCTCGACACCGCCCAGGCCCGCGCCGACTTGCTGGCCATGACCCCGCACGGTTGGCGCGCCAGCGCCGAACGGCGCGCAGCAGTCATCGACGCCGAGTTACAAGTCACTGTATCGATCCGCTACGATTGGTTCCAACGCGCCAGTTTCTAGAACTTACGAGAACCCCTATGCGCC
Organism: Pseudomonas sp.; assembly: GCA_036835505.1. Lineage (GTDB taxonomy): Bacteria > Pseudomonadota > Gammaproteobacteria > Pseudomonadales > Pseudomonadaceae > Aquipseudomonas. Next base: position 2,858 of record DAITLT010000264.1, on the reverse strand, counting down.
AGCCCGATATCGAGATTTACCTGAAGGACGCCGATCACCAGGCCATCACCGGCTGGCTAAGCCAAGCCATCGGCCCGTGCAGCCCCTGGCAGCAAAAAGGCCAGACCTACAAATGCAGCGCAGGCAGCATCCCGGTCACCTGGTTGCCCAAAGCCGTGGGCAAATGGCACAGCCTGGTGCTGGACAGCGACGCCACCCCCTGGGACGACGACCTGGCGTGCGCCAAGGCCGCCTTCGCCGCGCTGAATGTCGAAGTGCGCTGCGCCCCCGGCAGTTGGGAAGAAGCAGAAAGCATCGAACAAGCCGACCGCTGGATGCGCATCAGCAGCGACGGCGTCGAGGAAATTACCTGGCGCACCAGCTAATGGTTGCTCGCAGCTAAAAAGGCCGGTGATTTGACCCAATGCCGTTCACTTAAGGTTGCACTGGTTGTGCTCCCCTCGCCCATTTATGGGAGAGGGGCTGGGGGAGAGGGCTGAAATTAGCGCAAAGCTGCAGGATTCCCCTCTCCCTAACCCTCTCCCCTGAGGGGCGAGGGGACTGATCGCGCTCGACCAGGACGTAAGCGAACGGCATTGCGGCCATTGGCCGGCCTTTTTTGTGCGCTCACGGCGACCCACAAGTCCGGCTTTGTAGGATGGGTTGAGCTTGCGATACCCATCAGATACCCCACGGCAATCGGCGCCATGTTGGGTATCGCTGCGCGCCACCCATCCTACGCGCTACAACTTCTAGCGCTTACGCCGCCGCCAGAACCACAGCAACAGCACCCCCAGCGTCAGCAGCAACGGCACCAGGGCGATGTTGAGCAACTTCAGGCTGCGGCCCAGGGCGTCGATGTCGGCATTCAGTTGGAAGCGCACGTCGCGCAGTTCCTTGCGAATGCGCAGCTTCTCGGCCATGAACTGCTGCAGGGTGGCCTGCTGTTCAGGTGTCAATTGTGGCGACTGAGCCGGATCATCGCTCTGCTGCAGGCTGGCCAGTTGCTGCTCGGTGGCCGACAGGCGCTGTTGCAGCTCGGCCTCCTGCTCGCGGAACTTGGTCTCGGCGCTACGCTGCAGCGCATCCACCACCTCAAACGGCCGGCTGAAACGGCCGCGCGAACGCACGCTGATCAGCGCATCGGAACCGCTGAGGTTATCCAGCGCGTTGATGGTGAAGCTGGCGTTGTCGGCCCACGGCTGCGGCATGCGCTGGCCGAAGAAGTCCTGCACCTGCACCCACATGCGATCGCTGAGCAGATCGGTGTCGGCCACCAGAATCACGTTGATGTTGTCGGCGGACTTGAGGCCGTCCTTGCGCCCTTCGATGCCATTGGCAAAGGCCGTCTCGGCCGGCCCGCTGATGCGCGCCGCCATGGCGTAGCGCTGGCCGGTCGGTTGCAGCTCGCGGATCAGCTCCTCGGGGTTTTGCAGCAGCGCCAGGCGCTTGCTGTCCACCGGCATGGCGTACACCGAGCTTTGCAGCAGCGGCGTGAAGCGGCTCTTGGCCCCCGCCAGCGGCTCAAGAATGCCGGCACTGGCCAGGGTCAGGGTCTCCAGCCCGGCGGTGCTGACATCGCTCTGCTCCAGCGCCGCGCGTGGCAGGCTGAGGAACGCCGCATGGCGCACCGCGCGCTGGCCTTCGCCCATGCTCAGGGCCATGGCGTAGGCACCATCGCTCACCACCTGATCGGGCAGCAACTGCACGCCCCAGGCCTTGAACAGCGCCGGCAGGTCGGAGGTTTTGCTGGCAGCTTCTTCACCCGGCAGCGGCAGGCCGCTGTCGACTTCGCTGTAGGGGTCAACAAAGGCCAGCAATTTGCCGCCGCGCAGGACGAACTGGTCGATGGCGTACAGGCTCTGCTCGGGCAAATCCTTGGGGTGTACCAGGAGCAACACCGAGACCTTTTCCGGGATCTGGTCGATGCCGGCCTTCAGGCTCTCGATCTGGAACTGCTGACGGATTTCCTCCATCACCATCCAGGGCGGCGACGGCTGGCGGGTTTGCATGTCGAATCCGCCATTCAGCGGCAGGCCACTGAGCACGCCGATCACCGGCCGCGCAGGCTTGGCCAGACTCTGCAGCAGACGGCTGAGGTCGTATTCGAGGAACTCCTCCTGATCCAGGGCAAACACCGGGATCGCCTGGGGGGCGCCGCCAGCGACGCGGCCGGCCAGGCCGAAGTACAGCTTGTCGCCCGCGCCATTCAGGGGAATGGCCTGCAAACCGAGCTCGGCGGCCTGGTCTTCCTCTGCCGAGAACGGCTGCGGATCGATGATATGCAGCTTGAGCTTGCCGGCGGCAACGCGCTCGTAAGCCTTGAGCATTTCCTCGACGCGCTTGGCGTAGTTGCGCAGGGGCGGTAGATCCTTGCTGGCCTGGTCGGAGTAGAAGAAGTACAGCTCCACGGGCTGCTCGATCTCGGCCAGGACTTTCTCGCTGCCAGCCGAGAGGGTGTAGAGCTTGTGCTCGGTGAGGTCCAGGCGCCAATCACTGAGGCCGACCCGAGCGAGCATGTTGAAGGCCAGGAAGGCCAGGGCAATAACCAGCAGTCCGGCGCTGGAATACATCAGCTTTTTCATCTCAGTCAGCCTTCTTCAGGTCGAGCACCAGCGCAGTCGCCGCCAGCCAGGCAGCCATCAGGCTGACGAAATACAGCAGGTCGCGCAGGTCGATAACGCCCTTGCTGATGGCCGCAAAGCGGGTCAGAAAGCTCAGCGATGCGACCCCGTCCACCAGCCACTGCGGCGCCCACTGACTGAAGGCATCCAGCACCAACGGGAAACCGCTGAGGATAAACAACAGGCAGATGCTGACGCAGAGGATAAAGGCGATCACCTGGTTCTTCGCCAGCGCCGACATGCACGAGCCAATCG
>DAITLT010000263.1:0-4940 GCA_036835505.1 Pseudomonas sp. | reverse complement strand
CCATCCAGCACAAAGCCATGGACCAGGCCCGATTGCGCATTTACATCCTCGTGCATTACCACTCCTGGGCCGGGTATCCGAATAAACAAACAGGCCCGCCGTGGAGGCAGGCCTGCGGGTGCAACGGCAACAGCTTAGGCCGGCATCTGCAGCGGCTGCGGCGAGACGATGATGCCGTTGTTGTCGGCATACACATACTCACCCGGACGGAATGTCACGCCAGCAAAGGTCACGGCCACGTTCAGATCGCCAATGCCGCGCTTGTCGGTCTTCATCGGGTGGCTGGCCAGGGCCTGCACGCCCAGCGCGGTTTGCGCGATGACATCCACGTCGCGGATGCAGCCATACACCACCAGGCCTTCCCAGCCATTCTTGGCGGCTTTCTCGGCCAGCATGTCACCCAGCAGGGCGCGGCGTAGCGAACCACCACCGTCAACCACCAGCACCTTGCCCTTGCCGTCCAAATCAACCTGCTCCTTGACCAGGGAGTTGTCCTCGAAACACTTGATGGTGACGATTTCACCGCCAAACGAATCATGGCCGCCGAAGTTGCTGAACATCGGCTCGACTACCTGAACCAACTCCGGGTAGGCATCGCACAAATCGGGAGTGACGTATTGCATGGCAAAACTCCTGTAAGGAACAACAAAATTCAAATATCAGAGGCTGTCCGGCGACGGCCCAGCCAACCCAGCAAAGTGCTACAGCTTAACCGCCTGGCCCGACGAGCGGAACGCCGGCGGCAAGCACTGCTGCTGCAGCCAATGCACAACCAGCGGCCAGACCTCCTGCTGCGCCGGCTTGCTGAGCAGCATCTCGACATGGCCGAAATCGGAGGAAAACCCCGTTTTGCGGCCCACACACAGGTACTCGCGGGTGGCCGAACCGAACTGCTGGAGTAACTTATGGCAGGCCCACGGCGGGTCCTGATGGTCACCCTCGGCGCTGATCGCCAGCACCGGCACCTGCACATCCGCCAGCCCGGCCCACCAGTCGCGCTCGGCATCGCCAAAACGCCCGAACAACCCGTGCCAGCGCAGGCTCTCCAGGGCCAGGCCGATGGGTTCGTCCTCCGGGCCACGCTTGAGCCGCGAGCCGGAGAGATGGGCAAAGCGCTTGAGCAGCAAGCGCCCGCCCCACTCCACCGGCGGCACCTTCAGCGGCCAGTAGGTGCGGCTGATTTGGCTGCCGAACAACGCGGCCGAGGCCACCTCCTGCTCACCCAGGTAATGCCCGCCAAGGGCCGCCGTCAGGGTCGTACCGCCCAGCGAGTGGCCCAACCAGTGCGGCACCTGGCCGCTTTGCTCACGAACAAAGGCGGCAATCGCCGGCAAGTCGTAGCGCGCATAGTCGCTGACCCGGTTGTGCTTGTACTGCTGATTACGCGGCGACAGGCCGTGCCCGCGCATCTCGGCGATCCACACATCAAAACCGCAGCGCGCCAGGTGCGGCCCCAGGCCAATGGCCCTGGGCGAATACCAGAACCGCCGATTGGAAAAACTGCCGTGCAGGAGAATCACCGGCACGCCACGCGCCCGCTCATGACCGGCCAGAGTTAACCGGGTGAGGGCCAGCTCGACGCTGTAATCGCTGCTATTGCCGGGCTTGAGGCTGTAGACATCCTCGCAGAGGTCGTTACGCAACTCGGCACTGATCAGCGCGACGGGAAAAAGATTGCTGCTGCTTTGCATAATGCTTCTTGGATAAAAAGTAGCCGGGGGCAATGCTTAACCTCGCCCCGGCGACAGCCCGCAGACTGTCAGCCATGGATACCAGAACAGAAAAACGCCAGGCGGTTTTTCTGCGCCAGCCGCGCAGGGTCAAGCAGATGGATCATCTGCACACAAAAAAGGGCGAGAAATCCCGCCCCTTAATGGCTGAGCAAGGATCAGGCCGACGCTTGACCTTCGGCCAGGAAGAACCAGGTATCCAGCACCGAGTCAGGGTTCAGGGAAACGCTCTCGATGCCCTGTTCCATCAGCCAGCGGGCCAGGTCCGGGTGATCCGAGGGGCCCTGGCCACAAATACCGATGTACTTGTTGGCCTTGCGGCACGCCTGGATGGCATTGGACAACAGCTTCTTGACCGCCGGATTACGCTCATCGAACAGGTGGGCGATGATCCCCGAGTCGCGATCCAGGCCCAGAGTCAGCTGAGTCAGGTCGTTGGAGCCGATCGAGAAGCCGTCGAAGAACTCCAGGAACTCTTCGGCCAGAATGGCGTTGGACGGCAGCTCGCACATCATGATCACGCGCAGGCCATTCTCGCCGCGCTTGAGGCCATTGCTGGCCAGCAGATCGACCACCTGGCTGGCTTCGCCGAGGGTACGCACGAACGGCACCATGATCTCGACGTTGGTCAGGCCCATCTCGTTGCGCACTTTCTTCAGCGCCCGGCATTCCAGCTCGAAGCAATCGCGGAACGACTCGCTGATATAGCGCGAGGCGCCGCGGAAACCGAGCATCGGGTTCTCTTCTTCCGGCTCGTAGAGCTTGCCGCCGATCAGGTTGGCGTATTCGTTGGACTTGAAGTCCGACAGGCGCACGATGACCTTCTTCGGCCAGAAGGCCGCAGCCAGGGTGCTGATGCCCTCGACCAGTTTCTCGACATAGAAGTCGACCGGATCGCCATAACCGGCGATGCGCTTCTCGACGCTGTCCTTGATCTCCGCCGGCAGGCTGGCGAAGTTCAGCAGTGCCTTGGGGTGTACGCCGATCATCCGATTGATGATGAATTCCAGGCGCGCCAAGCCCACGCCTTCGTTGGGCAACTGGGCAAAATCAAAGGCGCGATCCGGGTTACCGACGTTCATCATGATCTTGAACGGCAGCTCGGGCATGGCGTCCACCGAGTTCTTGCGAATATCGAAGCCCAACTGGCCCTCGAAGATAAAGCCGGTATCGCCCTCGGCGCAGGACACGGTGACACCCTGGCCATCGCTCAGCACATGGGTGGCATTGCCGCAGCCGACCACCGCCGGAATGCCCAGCTCACGGGCGATGATCGCGGCGTGACAGGTACGCCCGCCGCGGTTGGTGACGATGGCGCTGGCGCGCTTCATCACCGGCTCCCAGTCCGGGTCGGTCATGTCGGAAACCAGCACATCGCCGGGCTGCACCTTGTCCATCTCGGAGACGTCGTGAATGACCTTGACCGGGCCGGCGCCGATGCGCTGACCGATGGCGCGGCCTTCCACCAGCACGGTGCCTTTTTCCTTGAGCAGGTAGCGCTCCATCACATTGATGTTGGAGCGGCTCTTCACGGTTTCCGGGCGGGCCTGGACGATGTACAGCTTGCCGTCATCGCCGTCTTTGGCCCACTCGATGTCCATCGGCCGGCCGTAGTGCTGTTCGATGATAAGCGCCTGCTTGGCCAACTCGGTGACCTCGGCATCGCTCAGGCAGAAGCGCGAGCGCTCGGCGCGATCGACATCGACCACCTTGACCGAGCGACCGGCCTTGGCTTCATCGCCGTAGACCATCTTGATCGCCTTGCTGCCCAGGTTGCGACGCAGAATGGCCGGGCGGCCGGCTTGCAGAGTTTGCTTGTGGACGTAGAACTCGTCCGGGTTGACCGCCCCCTGCACCACGGTTTCGCCCAGGCCGTAGGCGCCGGTGATAAACACCACATCACGAAAGCCCGACTCGGTGTCGAGGGTGAACAGTACGCCGGCGGTGCCGGTTTCCGAACGCACCATGCGCTGCACGCCAGCCGACAGGGCGACCAGTTTGTGGTCGAAGCCCTGGTGTACGCGGTAGGCGATGGCCCGGTCGTTGAACAGCGAGGCGAAGACTTCCTTGGCCGCGCGGATCACGTTGTCCACGCCACGGATATTCAGGAAGGTTTCCTGCTGACCGGCAAAGGAGGCATCCGGCAAGTCCTCGGCGGTTGCCGAAGAGCGCACGGCCACCGCCATATTGGGGTTACCGGCAGACATCAGATCGAAGGCCGCGCGGATTTCGTTGTTCAGGCGCTCGGGAAACTCGGCCTCCATCACCCACTGGCGAATCTGCGCGCCGGTGCGGGCCAGGGCGTTGACATCATCCACGTCCAGCGCATCGAGCGCCGCATGGATCTGCTCATTCAAGCCGCTGAGTTCGAGAAAATCGCGGTAGGCCTGGGCGGTGGTGGCAAAACCACCGGGCACCGAAACACCGGCGCCGGCAAGATTGCTGATCATCTCGCCCAGGGAAGCGTTCTTGCCCCCTACGTGCTCGACGTCGTGGTTGCCGAGCTTATCGAGGGAAACTACATACTCTACCAAGGTGATCGCTCCACTAGTGGGTTGGAAAAGCTCAGGATGCCGGATAATCCCTGGCCGCGACGCGCCGCGCCGCGGTGGCCTGCCCCTTGAAAATAAGTAACAATGCCGTCTGGCAAGGGCATGCCGACGCTGGCCCATGATAGCCAAGAATCGTTCCCACCTTAAGGCCTTTGCTGCAAATGAAACGAACCGCGTTTTTCATCTCCGATGGCACCGGCATCACGGCCGAAGCACTGGGTCAGAGCCTGCTGGCGCAATTCGAAACCATTACCTTCGACAAGCTCACTCGCCCGTACATCGACAGCATCGAAAAAGCGCGCGCCATGGTACAACAAATAAACGCCGCCGCAGACAACGACGGCGCCCGCCCGATCATCTTCGACACCGTGGTCAACCAGGAAATACGCGACATTCTGGCCCAGTCATCGGGCTTTATGATCGACATTTTCTCGACCTACCTGGCCCCGCTGGAGCAAGAGCTGACGTCTCACTCGTCCTATTCGGTGGGCAAATCTCACTCCATCACCCACAACGCCAATTACATGGAGCGGATTGATGCGGTGAACTTTGCCCTGGATAACGACGACGGCGCGCGCACCCATTATTACGACAAGGCCGATCTGATCCTGGTCGGCGTCTCGCGCTGCGGCAAAACCCCGACTTGCCTGTATATGGC
>DAITLT010000262.1:0-4946 GCA_036835505.1 Pseudomonas sp. | reverse complement strand
GAAGGTCGCGCGAATTACCCTGGGAGATCTGTTTTGCCTGCCATGTGCTACCGGCATCGCGAGATGACGGGATGGGCGACAGAAGTCAGCAGAGGCCGTAGTAGTTTCTCGAAACCGGAGTGACGAAGGGCTGAACCTGCCATGAGTGGACAGTCGGGTGTGATCTCTGTTGGATCGTAAAGCAGAAACTCCGCGTAGCGGGGGTCGAGACCATCAGGAGGTAGGAGTCGGAAGCTCCGAGGGCCGGTCTGGGCGCTTAGATACCGCAGGCGACACATCAACGGAACCAAGCTCGCTGAGGCTGTTTGTCAGTAGGCAGGAACCGCCGTATACGGAACCGTACGTACGGTGGTGTGAGAGGACGGCGGTTGTGAAACCGCCTCCTACTCGATCCTGGAAAACCCCATTGGGTGAATTTTGGGCAATAAAAAAGCCGGCCCGGAAACCGGGTCGGCTTATTAGTCTCGAAAGACTATTACTTCTTGGAAGCTTTTTCCAGCATACGCAGAGCGCGCTCGTTAGCTTCGTCAGCAGTTTGCTGAGCTTTCTGAGCAGCAGCCAGAGCTTCGTCAGCTTTGCTGTAAGCTTCGTCAGCACGAGCCTGGGCGCGAGCGGAAGAATCTTCAACTGCAGTTACGCGAGCTTCGATTTCTTTGGTGTTGCTGCAGCCGGTTGCCAGAACAGCAGCCAGAGCGATAGCGGACAGCTTGAATACGTTGTTCATGTGTTTCCCCTTAAGGTGGACTTTCCATAAAAGCAATTCCCCGAGCTCGGAGAATTAGCCGGTGTACATAGTACCCATAAGTTCTAATAAGTAAATCGGTGCGCCGCATAGAGTGCCGGTTTTTTTCCAGAATATGCGCGGCTCGCTCAGCTTGAGCAAAAAACATACAGCAACCGGCTGCGTTCTTGCCGTGCCGGCTTAAACCGCGAGGCTGCGGCCTGCGTCGTGACGTATTGTCCACCGGGCTGATAAGCTGCCGGGGGTGTTTATTGCAGGTCTCAATAACCTGCCGTTCAAGGAAGTGGATATGAGCAAGATTGTTAAATGGGCGCTGCTGGGGCTGCTGGCCGTGGCATTGCTGATCAAGCTGTCGCTGTGGCTGTCGGTGCGGGCGGTGATGAGTGATGCCATTGAGCAGATGGCGCCGTACATGGAGATCAAATATGCCGGGATTACCTCGTCATTTGATGGTCGCGTCGGCCTGGATAATCTTCAGATCCGTGTGCCGGCACTGAATGATGAGTTGCGTGTGGCCCACGCCGAGTTGCGGTTTCACGGCCTGGGCGAGATGTTGCGCTTTAAGGAGCGCTTGGCTGAGGGCAAGTTCCCTGAGCAGATGGCCATTAGCCTGCAGGGCCTGGAGCTGGATGTACACGGCCCCTTTATGAGCCAGCTCTATGATCAGCCGGCGGAGCGCAGCGTGTTTACCGCCATGAGTGAAGTGGCCTGTGGCAAGGTGCGCAATATTGGCACCGGCGAGCTGCTGGACATGGGCTATCGAACCTTTAGCAGCGATGCGGAGTTTTCCTACCAGTTTCAGTCCGGCGCGCAAAAGCTGAGCTTTAACTTGCGCTCGGATACGCGCGACATGGCCGCCATCCAGATGTCCATGACTCTGGCCAATATGTCGGAAAAACCGGCTGACTTGCGCAGCAACCCGCCGCGCGTATCCCAGGTGACGGTGGAGGTAAGCGATAACCAGTACCAGCGCAAGGTGCAGGAGTATTGCGCCGGCAAGCTTGGCCAGGACAGCAAGCGCTATGTGCAAACCGCCGTCGAGCAGTTTGATCGGGTGTTGCGCAGCCAGCGTATTGCCCTCGATGCGCCAGTGCTTGCCGCTTATGGCCGCTACCTGGCCGATCCGCAGTCGCTGCGCCTGGAGTTCAGCCCCACCGAGGGCATGGTCTGGGATGGCCTGCAGTTCTTTGCGGCCAACGATGTTCTGGGCATGCTCAAGCCCGTCGTGCTGGTCAATCAGCAGGTGGTCGAGCCGTTGGGCTTTGCCTGGGTTGACCCCAATGTTGTCCTGGCGGCAAGCAAGCTTGCGGAGCCGATCGCGGCTGAAGCGCCGCAGGCCAGTGCCTCGACCGAGCTACGGCCGCAGTTCATCGCCGTCGAGCAATTGCCCGACTATGCTGGAAAGCGCCTGCAGTTCATTACCTTCGATGGTGCGTATTATCAGGGGGTGCTGCATCGCGTGGAAAACGGCAAGGTTTACTTGAGTGTGCAGTTCCAGTCGGGTTCGGCGGAGATGTCTTTGCGCCTGGACAAGATTCATCAGGTCAGAGTGCTTTTCTGATGCTTGCTGAGGGTTGGCAATGAGTGAAGTGGTAGCGGTTCAGCATGATGAGGCTGGCCATCAGTTTGAAGTAACGGTGGACGGCCATCGCGCTTACTTGGCCTATATGGATCTGGGCAAGCAAACGCTGGATATTTATCGCACCTTCGTCCCCAACGCACTGCGCGGTCGCGGGATTGCGGCGGCCTTGACCGAACAGGCGCTGGCCTACGCCGAAGACGCTGGTTATACGGTGATTCCATCCTGCTCCTATGTCGAACGCTATCTCGAGCGCCGGCAACGCAGTCAGGTTAAAAGCTAGAAAGTCATGAAACACAAAAAAGGCCGATCAGATGATCGGCCTTTTTTGTTGTTCGATTATCGAGGTTTATTCAGGCGCTGGCCGTGTCGGTCGCTGCGGGGCTGGTGACCACCGGCGAGTTACGCGCGGCGGTGGGGGCGCTGATATTGATCGCATGCAGGCCTTTGGGGCCCTGAATGATGTCGAAACAAACGGCCTGGCCGGCCTTGAGCGTTTTATAACCGTCCATCTGGATGGCTGAAAAGTGCGCGAACAGATCCTCATCATCCCGACCATCTGCCAGGACGAATCCGTAGCCTTTGGCGTTATTGAACCACTTGACCTTGCCGCTAACCATGCCGTTATCCCTCTGCAAAGGTCTCCATCACTGGAGTATCATCCATTTTAGCGTCGCATTGCGCCAAGCCGTTCGGCGAGGGTGCGACACTCCCGTGCTCAGCGTGTGAGTACAGGTTTGTTGTAACACTGTTTTGCCGTTAGTCAAGGTCATGCGGCGGACGACTGCGAAGTCGTTCAAACTCTGCTCGACATCCCGCTTAATCCACCTGCGAAGCCCTCTTTCCAGCATGCATGCAGCCAGTCAGATTCGACTAACATTCAATCATGATCATCCCGAACAGCATGGGGATGATCTTTCCGACTTGGCGGTGCAGGAAGCCAAGCCCGCCTTGCAGGCGCCACCTCTTTATAAGGTGGTGCTGCTGAATGATGACTACACGCCGATGGATTTTGTCGTGGAGGTGTTGGAGGTGTTTTTTGGCCTGGATCGCGAGCAGGCCACCAGGATCATGCTGACGGTCCACACTGAGGGGCGCGCGGTGTGCGGTTTGTACACCCGTGACATTGCCGAGACCAAGGCGATGCAGGTCAATCAGTACGCGAGGGAGAGTCAGCATCCGCTACTCTGTGAAATCGAGAAGGACGGTTGATGCCGGCCACTTGGGTAAGAGGTGAAGCATGTTAAATCGAGAGCTCGAAGTCACCCTCAACCTCGCCTTCAAAGAGGCGCGCACCAAGCGTCATGAGTTTATGACGGTTGAGCATCTATTACTGGCCCTGTTGGATAACGAAGCGGCGGCTTCTGTTCTGCGCGCCTGCGGCGCCAATCTGGACAAGCTTCGGCACGATTTGCGCGAGTTTATTGACTCCACCACGCCACTTATTCCCGCCCATGATGAAGAGCGCGAGACCCAGCCAACCCTCGGCTTTCAGCGTGTTCTGCAACGCGCGGTGTTTCATGTGCAAAGCTCCGGCAAGCGCGAGGTCACCGGCGCCAATGTGTTGGTGGCGATTTTCAGCGAACAGGAAAGCCAGGCGGTATTTCTGCTCAAGCAGCAGAGTGTTGCGCGCATCGACGTGGTCAATTACATCGCCCATGGCATTTCCAAGGTGCCGGGACATGGCGATAGCCATGATGGCGAGCAGGACATGCAGGATGAAGACGGCGGCGATGCCAGTTCATCGAGCAACCCGCTGGACGCCTATGCCACCAACCTGAATGAGCTGGCCCGCCAGGGGCGGATTGACCCGTTGGTGGGGCGCGAGTCTGAGGTTGAGCGCGTGGCGCAAATTCTGGCTCGTCGACGCAAGAACAATCCGCTGCTGGTGGGCGAGGCGGGGGTCGGTAAGACCGCGATTGCCGAGGGCCTGGCCAAGCGCATTGTCGACAGTCAGGTGCCTGATTTGCTGGCCCAGAGTGTCGTCTACTCCCTGGATTTGGGTGCGTTGCTGGCCGGCACCAAGTACCGTGGTGACTTCGAGAAACGCTTCAAGGCGCTGCTTAACGAGCTACGCAAGCGCCCCCAGGCGATTCTGTTTATCGATGAAATCCACACGATTATCGGTGCAGGTGCGGCCTCCGGCGGGGTAATGGATGCCTCCAATCTGCTCAAGCCGATGCTTTCCTCGGGTGAGATTCGCTGCATCGGCTCGACCACTTTTCAGGAATTTCGCGGCATCTTCGAGAAGGACCGAGCATTGGCGCGGCGTTTTCAGAAGGTTGATGTCAGCGAGCCGTCAGTTGAAGACACTGTGGGCATCCTGCGTGGCTTGCGTGCACGCTTTGAACAGCATCACCACATCGAGTACAGCGATGAGGCGTTGCGAGCTGCTGCGGAGCTGGCGGCGCGCTATATCAATGATCGACACATGCCGGACAAGGCCATTGATGTCATCGATGAGGCTGGCGCCTATCAGCGCCTTCAACCTGAAGCCAAGCGCTTGAAGCGCATTGAAGTGGCCCAGGTTGAAGACATTGTCGCCAAGATCGCGCGCATTCCGCCGAAGCATGTCACCAGCTCCGACAAGGAATTGCTGCGCAATCTGGAGCGTGACCTGAAATT
>DAITLT010000261.1:0-4956 GCA_036835505.1 Pseudomonas sp. | reverse complement strand
CCGGCACCCGCAGCAAAGCCTCGGCCAGGCACATGAGCATCAGCCCTTCCTGGGTGTCGAGGCTGTACTGACGAAGCAGTGCGTCGAGGGTATCGACGGCATTGTCCCGGCTACGCACGTTGTCAATCAACGTACGGGCATTGCGGCGGATAGCCGCGACACCATCGTCACCGGGGTCGGCGAGCTGCAAGAGCTCAGTTAGATAGTTAGCCTCGTCGACGCCGTAATTGGCGCTGATGACGGGGAAAAACTCGGCAGCGGTCTTTGTGAGAACGTCGCCCTGCAAGACGTGGCTGGCTTTAAACATCACGCCTTTCCTCTTCTGGAGTCATTGTTGTCGGTCTAGCCCATAGCCACGGCAGCGCAAGAACCATTGGTTCTAATGCACGCAACGCGGCGGGATAACGGACTCTAGTGACAGAGGGATGACGGCTTCTTGCGCAAAGCTCTGGAGTTTTTGCCAAAAACTCCAGAGCCTGGAACTTTTCCTAAACGCTTGTTTAAGCGCGTGGGTTTCACTGGGCAAACAACTCCGCCGCTTTCTCGCCAAGCGCGGCAATGCTGGCATCGACGATGGGGGCGAGATAACCCGCGGCCTTATCCAGCAAGGCTTCCCCACTGTCAGCGGCAACCTTGCTGGCCAGCTTCTTCAAGGTGGCCTTGAGCACGCCCCTGAACGAGTCATCCGGCGCACCGGCCGCCACCAGCGCCAGGCGCACCTGCTCTTGCTCGGCGGTACTGAGCAAGGCGGCGATCAGCGCGGTGATGGCCTCCAGCCCCAGCTTGATCAGGCTGGGCGAGAAGGAACCATCGCAGGCATAACCCAACTGCTGCAGCTTGTCGCGCAGGTGATCGCTGACCAGCGGGTTTTCCACCTCCAGCACAAACAGCTCGCCCTGCTTTTGCAGCAGCGGGCGCTTGAGCAACGCCTTGACCTTGGCATCCAGGTCCGCACTGCTGGAGTGGCGCAGCTCACGGTCATAGATCAACCGGCGTGCCTTGGGCCGCGTCACCTTCAGCTTGGACACCAGCTCATACACCTGCGGGTCAGCGCTAATCGCCCCCACCTGCTCCAAGGCATCCAGCACCAGCAACTCCACCTCGTTTTTCGGCAAGGCGGCAAACGCCGGGGTCAGGTAGCGCTCCAGCAACTGCGCCAGCACCGCCTTGGCGTTTGCCTCAGGCAGCGCATTGATGATGCGTTTGATATCCACAGAATCCCTCCTGGTTAAAACACAAAAACGGCTATGTACCCGTTTGCTGGAACACCGACCGTAGGATGCGCTGGAGCGCAGCGATACCCATCACCGGGTTGCTTGCCGTGGGTTAGTTGATGGGTAGCGCAAGCTCAACCCATCCTACAGAGCGCGGCGTTGGGCCGGATGGCAACGCTACTACAGCCAAGCCCTGGCCGCGACAAAGCCGATAATCAGGCCGCAATCGCCAGGCAAAGCCTTTATCATTGCCCACGTTTTTCGCCGGGCCAGCTACCCGTACCGGCGCTCGCCACCTTGCAGGAACCGCAATGAACCAAGCTTCGATCAGCCAGGACGACATCAACGCCATCATCTGGAAGTCCTGCGACACTTTCCGCGGCAGCGTGGATGCCAGCGACTACAAGAACTACGTGCTGACCATGCTGTTCTTGAAGTACCTGAGCGACGTCTGGCAGGACCACTACGAGGGCTACCAGGCCAAGTACGGCAACGAGCCGGCGCTGATCGCCGCCATGATGAAGACCGAGCGCTTTGTGCTGCCGCCCAAGGCCAACTTCTATGCCTTGCACGAGCAGCGCCACCTGCCCGGCAACGGCGAGCGCATCGACGAAGCCCTGCACGCCATCGAAGACGCCAACAGCGCCAAGCTGCGCGGGGTGTTCCAGGACATCAGCTTTAACGCCAACAAGCTCGGCGAAGAAAAAAGCAAAAACAACCTGCTGCGCCACCTGCTGGAAGACTTCGCCCAAGCGGACATGAACCTGCGCCCGTCGCGCATCGGCAGCCAGGACATCATCGGCAACGCCTACGAATTTCTCATTTCGCGCTTTGCCGCCGGCGCCGGCAAAACCGCGGGCGAGTTCTACACCCCGGCGCAGGTCAGCGACCTCTTGGCCGAACTACTCGACCCGCAACCCGGCGAGCAGATTTGCGACCCGGCCTGCGGCTCGGCCTCGCTCTTGATGAAGTGCGGGCGCAAGGTGCTGGAGAAAACCGGCTCACGCAATTACGCCCTGTTCGGCCAGGAATCCATCGGCGCCACCTGGGCCCTGGCCAAAATGAACCTGTTTCTGCACGGCGAAGAAAACCACGACCTACGCTGGGGCGACAGCATCCGCCACCCGCAACTGCTCGACGCCAGCGGCGGCCTGATGCACTTCGACGTGGTCACCGCCAACCCGCCCTTCTCCCTGGAGAAATGGGGCATCGAACAGGCCGAGCACGACAAATTCGGCCGTTTCCAGCGCGGCATCCCGCCGAAAACCAAGGGCGACTACGCCTTTATCCTGCATATGATCGAAACGCTTAAACCCGGTACAGGCCGGATGGGCGTGGTGGTGCCCCACGGCGTGCTGTTCCGTGGCGGCAGCGAAGGCAAAATCCGCCAGGCGCTGATCGAAGAAAACCTGCTGGATGCCGTCATCGGCCTGCCGGAAAAACTGTTTTTCGGCACCGGCATCCCGGCGGCGATTTTGCTGTTCCGCAAAACCAAGCGCAGCGACGACGTCATCTTTATCGACGCCTCCCGCGACTTTATGGCCGGCAAAAACCAGAACCAGCTGGGCCCGCAGCAGCTGGAACGGATCGTCAGCGCCTACCGCGCCCGCCAACAGCAGAGCCGCTATGCCGAACCGGTCAGCCTGCAAACCATCCGCGACAACGACTACAACCTGAATATCCCGCGTTATGTGGACACCTTTGAGGCTGAGGACGAGATTGATTTGCTGGCGATCAAGGCTGAGCGTGAGGGGCTGGAGCGGGAGTTGCTGGAGTTAAAGCGGGAGATGGATGGGTATTTGCGGGAGCTTGGTTATGGTGCCTAAAGGCTGGAAAGAGACCACGCTTGGAGAGATTCTTACGTTCAAGAACGGGCTTAATTTCTCGAAGTCTTCAAGTGGAGAAAATATAAAAATTGTTGGAGTCAAAGACTTCAAAGATTTGGCCGAACTCAAAGACACCTCAACACTTGAAAGCATCCAAGTTGAAAGCAAAATTCGTGACGCCGAGTTACTACGCAGCGGAGACCTGCTTTTTGTTCGATCTAATGGAAACAAACAACTCATAGGTCGCTGCCTATTCTTCCCAAGCGTCAATGAAAGGCTTTCCTTTTCCGGATTCACTATCAGAGGAAGAGTTAGTGATGGCAAAACGCTCCCAGTTTATGCATCACACCTAGTCAGATCCGAACTAATTAAAAGCCAGTTCTCTAAAAATGGCGCAGGCACAAACATCTCAAATCTAAGCCAAGATGTTTTATCCCAGGCGACGCTGAACCTTCCGCCGACGGCAGAACAAACCAAGATCGCCCGAATCCTTTCCACCTGGGACAAAGTCATCGCCACCACCGAGCGCCAGCTTGCCAATAGCCAGCAGCAGAAGCAGGCACTGATGCAGCAGTTGCTGACGGGGCAAAAGCGCTTTGCGGAATTTAGAGACCAATGGAACCACCAACAACTTGGAGATATAGCGACAATAGTCATGGGATCTTCGCCACGATCTGAGTCCTATAATGGAAACGGATTGGGTCTACCTTTACTGCAGGGCAATGCTGACATAGATAATAGACGCTCAAGCCCAAGGATTTTTACCTCGCAAATCACGAAAGAATGCAATCCAGGCGATATTCTATTAAGTGTAAGAGCGCCTGTAGGCCATGTTGCGTTATCAGCGCATCACGCGTGTATCGGCAGAGGCATTGCGGGATTACTCGCCCACAAAGAACATGACCAAAGCTTTCTGTATCAATGGCTAATTTGGTTTGAACCACAATGGGAAAGTATCTCTCAGGGCAGCACTTTTGAGTCAGTGAACAGCAACGATATTCGCTCCCTGAAAGTCATGACGCCACCTCTTCCCGAACAACAAAAAATCGCCCAAGTACTCTCCACCGCCGACGCCGAACTCACCAACCTGCAAGCTCAACTGGCCAAGCTCAAGCTGGAGAAAAAAGCCCTGATGCAACAACTGCTCACCGGCCAGCGCCGGGTCAAACTGGACGCCGATGCGGCAGCCTGACCTCGACCTGTAGGAGCCAGCTTGCTGGCGATCCTGGCAGCTCAAAAGCATCGCCAGCAAGCTGGCTCCTACGCGGCGCTCAACTTGCGTGGCGCTGCAAACAACCACAACAGATCCGTCGGGTGGGTTAGGCCGCGCCCGCTCCCGGCGGGCTTGCGGCATTCACCCCAGCCATGGGGATTGCGCCCGTCACGGCCGCAAAGGCCACGGCCAAACCCGCGCGCCGTAACCCAGCATGGCGGCCTACCAACAAACCGCACGGTGGGTTACGCGGCGCTCAACCTGCGCGGCGCTGCCAACCACCACGGCCGCGCCGCTAACCCACCCTACCCATTGCGCCTGGCACTCGTCGCCGGCCCTGTGGCTTGCCGTAAGGGCACTTGCCGGATAGACTCACTCCCAAAACGGGAGAACCGAGCAGTGCGAGTCATTGCGCGAGGCACCTTGCGGGCCTTCTGGGAAAGCAGCCCGGCTTACGCCGATGCCATGACACCGCTGGTGGAATGGTATCGGCACATGGAAAAAGCCGCTTATCCCACGCCGCAAGCCGTCAAGGCTGAGCTGCGCACGGCCAGTATCCTGAAAGGCAGCCGAGTGGTGTTCAACATCGCCGGCAACAAATATCGAGTCATCCTGGCCATCGACTATGAGCGCCAACTGGCGTTTATTCGGTCGCGGTAGGAAAGGCAGTCGCCTGCCTCCCCCCGCACAGATCCGTACGTGC
>DAITLT010000260.1:0-5019 GCA_036835505.1 Pseudomonas sp. | reverse complement strand
CATCGACGAAGTCGGCAATGCCGGCGCCTTCCTCTGCTCCGACCTGGCCTCGGGCATCAGCGGTGAAATCCTCTACGTCGACGGCGGTTTCAACACCACCGCCATGGGCGAAATCGAAGAGTGAGTTAACCGCGCAACGCAAAAGGCCGCTCAAGTGAGCGGCCTTTTTTATCCAGCACAATCAAGCCTTAGAAACGCTCGATCTTCGCCTCGGCTTCCAGCTGACGGCTGTAGGCCGTGAAGTCCTGCTGAGCGCTGCGCGAGGTCATGAAGCGCCGGTACATGGCCTTCTCTTCCTCGTTCAACGCCTCTTGCGGGACGTTGACGCCATTCAGGCGAACCAGCACATAGCTGCCATCGGCCAAGCTGAGACCAGCGAAGTTAGGCTGATCAGCCGTGCTTGGCTTGGGCATGCGGAACACCTGCTGCAACACCTGCGGATCAACCGACTCCTGGTTGCGCGTAGCGGCCTCCAGAACCTGCCAGATTTGCCCATCCTGCGCCTGGGCAACTGAGGTCTTACCCTCACGCAGACTGCCGAGCAACGCCTCGCCCTTGGCCTTCACCGCCTCGCTGGCCCGTTGCAGGGTCAACTGCTGACGAATGCTGGCAGCCACCTGGTCGAACGGCAGCAACGCCGGCTTGAGGTGCTCCTTGACGCGCAGAACCACCACAGTGTCTGGGTCCAGTTCAATCGCACCACTGTTGCCGCCGTCTTCCAGCACTTCTTGGCTGAACGCGGCCTGAATCACCTGACGGTTGGCGGTCAGACCGGCACCGCCCTCACGACCAAAGGCGGCGCTGGTTTTCACCTGCAGACCTTGCTCCTGGGCTGGCTGGGCCAGATCGGAGGCTTCAAAGGCGGAGTCTTCCAGCGCCTTGCTGACCTCGACAAAACGCTGCTCAACCTGCTGCGCTTTAAGGTCGGCCACCAGCTTGTCTTGCAGGCTGGCCAGGCTTGGCACTTCTGGCGCCTGCACGCCCAGCAGCTTGATCAGGTGCCAGCCGAACTGGGTGCGGACCGGAGCCGAGACTTCGCCTTGCTTCAGCGCGTACAGCGCCTCTTCAAACGCCGGGTCGTATACGCCTGGGGCGGCGTAACCAAGATCACCACCCTTGTCCGCCGAACCTGGATCATTGGAGAGTTCCTTGGCCAAAACGGCAAAGTCCTCGCCCTTGACCAGGCGCTGGGCAATGGCCTCAATCTGCGCTTTTGCCTCGGTGTCACTCAGCTTGTCCGTCACTTCCAACAGGATGTGTGCGGCCTGACGCTGTTCGGCCAGATTGGCGATTTCCTTCTGATAGGCCGCCTGCAGGTCTTCATCCTTGACCTCGACCTGATCGAAGAATGCCGCCTTGTTCAGCTCGATATACTCCAGAACCACTTGTTCCGGGCTCATGAACTGGCTGTTGTGTTCCTTGTAGTAGGCTTGCAGCTCATCATCGCTCAGCGTGACAGCCTTGGGATCAGCCTTCAGGGTCAGCGTCGCGAAGTCGCGGGTTTGCTTCTCCAGTCGGGCAAACGCCTGGATTTCCTCATCGGTGACAAAGCCACTGCCGGCAACGCCAGCCTGCAACTGACTGGCGAGGATGTCCTTCTCCAACTGCTGACGGAACTGCAGACGGGTATAGCCTTCCTGACGGATGCGCTGGTCGAACAGATCGGCATTGAACTTGCCGTCAACCTGAAAGGCTGGGATCTGCACAATCACCTTGTCCAGCTCGGCCTGCGACAGGGCGAAACCGGCTTGCTGCGCGGCTTGCAGCAACAGCTTGCGCTCAATCAGGCCCTTGAGTGCCGTCTCGCGAAGCATTTTGTCGTCGAGCAGCGAGCTATCAAAATCCTTGCCCAGGCGCTGCAGCAACTGGCGCCGTTGCATTTCGGCAGCCTGCGCCAACTCATTCTGAGTAATGGCCTGGCCATTGACCTCAGCAGCATCCTGGCTGTTGCTGGTGGCCTGGAAAACAGCATCAACACCGGTCAGCGCCAGCAACACGACGATCACGCCAATAATGGTCTTGGCAATCCAGCCCTGTGAATTGTCCCTGATATTTTGCAGCATGCGTCCCCCAGAATCGGCTGTCGCAAATGACCAGCCGTGCAGCACGGGTGTAATCCATATAGAAGAAAGGCGCATCCGAGGATGCGCCTTCGCGTGACTGGCGGAGCGGACGGGACTCGAACCCGCGACCCCCGGCGTGACAGGCCGGTATTCTAACCGACTGAACTACCGCTCCGCTGCCTGCCCAGACTCGCGCCAGGGCAGGAAGGGCAAAACCCCAAAAGACGCTTAGTTAACGGCGTCTTTCAGTGCCTTGCCGGCTTTGAAACCAGGAATCTTGGCGGCAGCGATGCTGATCGGGTTACCGGTCTGCGGGTTGCGGCCAGTACGAGCAGCGCGCTCTTTAACAGCGAAAGTACCGAAGCCAACCAGTACAACAGAATCACCAGCCTTCAGGGCACCAGTGACGGATTCGATCACAGCGTCCAGCGCACGGCCAGCAACAGCTTTCGGGATATCAGCAGATGCAGCGATGGCATCGATCAGTTCCGACTTGTTCACTCTAAGTCCCCTTATTTATTGAGTATGTTTCTTTAATTTTTGCTATAGGCAAAACGAGTGCTGAGTGGCCTGTTAACACACGAAGAGCCGCTTTATAACAAGGGCTCTAAAATGGTGTCAAGGAAGCCCCCCGGCTAATGCGTGCTAATTCGCTCCTTGGAATCAGTCTCGCGCTTGTCATCCTTTGCAACCAGCTCAGGAGCCGCATCAGGCAAGGGCTCCGGCGCGTATTGCAGCGCAATTTGCAGGACCTCGTCAATCCATTTAACCGGCTTAATCGCCAAGTCCTGCTTAATATTCTCCGGAATCTCTTTCAGGTCACGCACATTCTCTTCCGGAATGATCACCGTCTTGATCCCGCCACGATGGGCCGCCAGCAGCTTCTCCTTCAGGCCGCCAATGGCCAGTACCTGACCACGCAAGGTGATTTCGCCGGTCATGGCCACATCGGCGCGCACCGGGATCTGGGTCAGCGCGGAAACCAGCGCCGTACACATCCCCACACCGGCACTGGGGCCGTCTTTGGGGGTGGCGCCTTCCGGCATATGGATATGGATGTCGCGCTTCTCGTGGAAGTCCAGGGGCACGCCCAGGCTCTTGGCCCGACTACGCACCACCGTCAACGCCGCAGTAATCGACTCGAGCATCACATCGCCCAGGGAGCCGGTCTTGATCAACTGACCCTTACCAGGCACCACCGCAGCCTCGATGGTCAACAACTCACCACCCACCTGGGTCCAGGCCAGGCCAGTCACCTGACCGATCTGGTCCTGCTGCTCAGCCAGGCCGTAGCGATGTTTGTGTACCCCGAGGAAGTGCTCAAGGGTATCGGCGCTCACCACGACCTTGAAGCGCTTCTCGCTGGCGTGCTCCTTGACGGCCTTGCGGCACACCTTGGCAATCTGCCGCTCAAGGCTCCGCACCCCGGCTTCGCGGGTGTAATAACGAATGATGTCGCGAAGCGCCTCGCGCTCGAACTCCAGCTCGCCCTTCTTCAGGCCGTTGGCTTCGGCTTGTTTGGGCGTCAGGTACTTCACGGCAATGTTGATTTTCTCGTCTTCGGTGTAGCCCGGCAGACGAATCACCTCCATCCGATCCAGCAGCGGCGCCGGGATATTCATCGAGTTGGCGGTGCAGATAAACATCACATTGGAGAGGTCGTAATCGATCTCCAGGTAATGGTCGTTGAAGTTGTGATTCTGCTCGGGGTCGAGCACCTCAAGCAAAGCCGAGGCCGGATCACCGCGCATGTCCTGACCCATCTTGTCGATTTCATCGAGCAGGAACAGCGGGTTGCGCACCCCGACCTTGGTCATCTTCTGAATCAGACGCCCCGGCATGGAGCCGATATAGGTGCGCCGATGACCGCGAATTTCCGCCTCATCGCGCACACCACCCAGAGCCATGCGAACGAATTTGCGATTGGTGGCGCGGGCAATGGACTCCGCCAGCGAGGTCTTGCCGACGCCGGGCGGCCCCACCAGGCAGAGCACCGAACCCTTGACCTTTTTCACCCGCTTTTGCACGGCAAGGTATTCCAGAATCCGCTCTTTGACTTCATCCAGGCCGTAATGGTCAGCATCCAGGATGGCTTCAGCCTTGGCCAGATCCAGGCGCACCTTGCTCTCGGCAGTCCAGGGCACGGTCACCAGCCAGTCGAGATAGGAACGCACCACCGTGGCCTCGGCCGACATCGGCGACATCTGCTTGAGCTTGTTCAGCTCAGCCAGGGCCTTGCCGTGCGCCTCCTTGCTCAACCCTGCGGTGTCGATGCGCTTTTTCAGCTCATCGAGCTCATTGTGGCCGTCTTCACCGTCGCCCAACTCCTTCTGAATGGCCTTCATCTGCTCATTCAGGTAGTACTCGCGCTGGCTACGCTCCATCTGCTTTTTAACCCGGCCGCGGATGCGCTTCTCGACCTGCAGCAGCTCGAGCTCCCCATCCAGCAACGCCAGCACATGCTCAACACGGGCAGCCAGGTCGGTGATTTCCAGGATCTCCTGCTTCTGCTCGATCCTCAACACCATGTGTGCGGCCATGCTGTCGACCAGCCGGCCCGGCTCATCGATACCGCTAAGCGATGCCAAAACCTCGGCCGGAACCTTCTTGCCCAACTGCACATACTGCTCGAATTGACTGAGCAGGCTGCGCGTGAATACTTCTGCCTCGCGCTCTGGCACCGCAGTTTCACTGACCAGGCGCACCTCGGCCCGAGTATGCCCCTCGACCTCGACAAAGCGTTCGATGGTGCCGCGCTGCTCACCCTCGACTAACACCTTGACGGTGCCATCCGGCAGCTTGAGCAACTGCAGCACACTGGCGAGCGTGCCGACCCGATACAGGCCATCTTCGCTTGGATCATCGTCCGCCGGGTTCTTCTGGGCGACCAGGAGGATTTGCTTGTCGCCGGTCATGGCCGACTCCAAAGCCTCAATGGACTTTTCCCGACCGACAA
>DAITLT010000259.1:0-5020 GCA_036835505.1 Pseudomonas sp. | reverse complement strand
GACCTGTCCTTCCGCTACCTGGAGCCGGAGAAGTACAAGCAGATCGCCACCCTGCTGCATGAGCGGCGGCTGGATCGTGAGCAGTACATCAACGAGGTCATGGACCATCTGCGCAGCGAGCTGACGGCCACCGGGATCAAGGCCGACATCAGCGGGCGGGCCAAACACATCTATTCGATCTGGCGCAAAATGCAGAAGAAAGGCCTGCAGTTCAGCCAGATCTATGACGTGCGCGCGGTGCGCGTGCTGGTGCCGGCGGTGCGTGATTGCTACACCGCCTTGGGCATCGTCCACAGCCTGTGGCGGCACATCCCCAAGGAGTTCGACGACTACATCGCCAACCCCAAGGAGAACGGCTACCGCTCGTTGCACACCGCGGTGCTGGGCCCGGACGGCAAGGTCTTCGAGGTGCAGATCCGTACCAGCGACATGCACGAGGAGGCTGAGCTGGGGGTTTGCGCCCACTGGCGCTACAAGGGCACCGACGTCAAGGGCAAGTCGGATCACTACGAGGAGAAAATCTCCTGGTTGCGTCAGGTGCTGGAGTGGCACGAGGAGCTGGGCGATATCGGCGGCCTGGCCGAACAGTTGCGGGTCGACATCGAGCCTGACCGGGTCTATGTGTTCACCCCCGACGGCCACGCCATCGACTTGCCCAAGGGCGCCACGCCGCTGGATTTTGCCTATCGGGTACACACCGAGATCGGCCACAACTGCCGTGGCGCGAAGATCAACGGGCGCATCGTGCCGCTCAGCTACAGCCTGCAAACCGGCGAGCAGGTGGAAATCATCACCAGCAAGCACGGCACGCCGAGCCGCGACTGGCTCAACTCCAACCTGGGCTATATCACCACCTCGCGGGCGCGGGCGAAGATCGTCCACTGGTTCAAGCTGCAGGACCGTGATCAGAACGTGGCGGCCGGTAAGGCCCAACTGGAACGTGAGCTGAATCGCCTGGGCCTGCCCGCGGTGGACTTCGACAAGCTGGCCGAGAAAATCAGCCTGAAGAGCGCCGACGATCTGTTTGCCGGCCTTGGTGCCGGCGATCTGCGCCTGGCCCAACTGATCAACCTGGCCCAGCAACTGGTGGAGCCGGAGCGCAGCGAGCAACAGCTGGAGCTGATCCCGCGGCGGCCCGGCGCGGCCAAGCCGGGCAAGCGTGGCGACATCCAAATTCAGGGGGTCGGCAACCTGCTGACGCAGATCGCCGGTTGCTGCCAGCCGCTGCCGGGCGACCCGATTGTCGGTTACATCACCCAGGGTCGCGGCGTCAGCATCCACCGCCAGGATTGCGGCTCGGTGTTGCAACTGGCCAGCCGCGAACCGGAGCGGATCATTCAGGTCAGCTGGGGGCCGGTGCCGATCCAGACCTACCCGGTGGACATCATCATCCGTGCCTACGACCGTTCCGGCTTGCTGCGTGACGTTTCCCAGGTGCTGCTCAACGAGAAGCTCAACGTGCTGGCCGTGACCACGCGCTCGAACAAGGACGACAACACCGCGGCCATGTCCCTGACCGTCGAGATTCCGGGGCTGGAGGCGCTGGGCCGGTTGCTCGGGCGGATCAGCCAGTTGCCCAATATCATCGAGGCCCGGCGCAGCCGCAGCGGCAGCTAAGCGCTGGCGTCAATCCGGGTGGGCAAGCCTGCGGCCATCCCGGATTGCATCCGGGCTACCCACTTATTCCACTGACCACTCACCACTCACCACTCACCACTCACCACTCACCACTTACCATTTACCACTCACCCCTCATTCCACTCCCCGGTCTAGCCATGTACCAAATCGATGACCTGCTGCACCTGATGGCCCGGCTGCGTGACCCGCAGTCCGGTTGCCCGTGGGATCTCAAGCAGACCTACGCGAGCATCGTCCCCTACACCCTGGAGGAGGCTTACGAGGTGGCCGATGCCATCGAGCGGGCCGACTTCGAGCACCTGCCCGGCGAGCTGGGCGATCTGCTGTTTCAGGTGGTGTATTACAGCCAGTTGGCGCAGGAGGAGGGGCGCTTCGAGTTTGCCGCGGTGGTCGATGGCATCACCCGCAAGCTGATTCGCCGCCACCCCCATGTGTTTGTCGATGGCGACCTGTATGGCGCACCCGATGCCGCACGGCTGGAAGAGGCGGCGGTCAAGCAGCGCTGGGAACAGCTCAAGGCCGAAGAGCGCGCCGCCAAGGCCGTCGTGCCCGAGCAGTTGTCGTTGCTCGATGATCTGCCGCAGGCGCTGCCGGCCCTGAGTCGGGCGGTCAAACTGCAGAAGCGCATGGCCCAGGTGGGCTTCGACTGGCCAGACGCCTTGCCGGTGCTGGACAAGGTCCGCGAAGAGCTCGATGAAGTGCTCGA
Source organism: Pseudomonas sp. (assembly GCA_036835505.1). Taxonomy (GTDB): domain Bacteria; phylum Pseudomonadota; class Gammaproteobacteria; order Pseudomonadales; family Pseudomonadaceae; genus Aquipseudomonas. The sequence goes on along the minus strand of DAITLT010000259.1, from coordinate 2,676 downwards.
GGCCATGGGTGCGAACGACCCGCAGGCGATTGCCGAGGAGCTTGGCGACCTGCTGTTTGCGGTCAGCAACCTGGCTCGGCACCTCAAGCTCGACCCGGAAAGCGCCTTGCGTGCGGCCAACGCCAAAGTCGAGCGGCGCTTTCGTTTTATCGAACAGGCATTGCGCGAAGCCCAGCGGCCCATTGAGAATTGCACCCTCGATGAACTGGACGCCCTCTGGGGCGTCGCCAAACAACAGGAAAAGCACGGCCGCGGCGGTGTTTAACCCTGTCCATTATTCAACGTGTAAGGCGTAGGTTATGAGTCTTTCCCTTCGTGATCAGTTGCTCAAAGCCGGGCTGGTCAATGAAAAGCAGGCCAAGCAGGCCGGCAAGCAGAAGCAGAAACAGCAGCGCCTGGAAAAGAAAGGCCAGATCGAAGTCGATGACTCGCAGCAGCAGGCCGCCCTGCAAGCCAAGGCCGAGAAGCTCGCCCGCGACCAGGAACTGAACCGCCAGCAGCAGGAAAAGGCCGAACAAAAGGCCCGTGCCGCGCAGATCAAGCAACTGATCGAGGTGTCGCGCCTGCCCAAGCTGACCACCGAGGATTACTACAACTTTGTCGACGACAAGAAGGTCAAGCGCCTGTCGGTCAACAAGCTGATGCGTGACAAGCTCAGCAGCGGCTCCCTGGCCATCGTCCAGCACGGTGGCGGCTACGAGGTCATCCCGCGTGAAGCGGCGCTGAAAATCCAGGAACGCGACCCGCGCCGGATCTTGCTCCTCAACACCCAGAGCGAGGCCCCGGATGCGGACGATCCCTATGCGGCCTATCAGGTGCCCGATGATTTGATGTGGTAACGACTGCGAGTGTGAATAAACAAGAAAGCCGGGCATTGCCCGGCTTTCTTGTTTATTCAGTGACCTAGCCGGATGCAATCCGGGGGCGGATTTGCAGGGCAACCAGCGTCCCGGATGGCATCCGGGCGACAAAAAGCCATTCCCTTGGCGTAAGTGATGGTTTCTTGTCGTCGCGATTTATTCCGCGATGCCGGTGACTGGCTTGCCGTCGACGCTGCCGTCCTTGAGCATGATCTGGTATTCCTTGCCGTCGGTTTCGGCCTGGTGCAGGCGCACCAGCAGGTAGTCCCAGTCTTTGGCGAACCAGAGCACGGTCTTGCGCTTGCTCTTGGTCGGGTCGCGCACGCGCTCGACCTTGACCGCGTCGATCAGGCCGGCCTTGGTGCGCACCCGCTCGTTGCCCAGCACGCGAAAGTCATAGGTCTCGATCTCGTCGCCATCGACCACCTGGTAGCTCATGCTTTTTTGCCCGGCCGCCACGGCAAATTGCAGTTCCAACTGGTAGGTCGACTTGTCCTGCAGGCCGCGATTGAGGGGCAGGCGCACGGACTCGCCGCGGTCATTGCCGATCACCTGTTTTTCCGCCCAGTCGAAATCCTGCTCGACCTTCTTGCTCTTGCCCAGGCCGCTGCGGTTGAGGCGATAGCTCAGGGGCAGGAAGCTGCTGTTGTCCAGGCGAAAGGTGCTTTCTTCGGTGAGGCTGGCGACCAGCATGGCGGCCTCGAAGCTCAGCTGCCAGCGCTGATTATCCAGACGCTTGAGGCTGCGTTCGGCGGTGCCGCTGATGGGCAGTTGCTTCCAGTCGGCGGTATAGCTGGCGGTGAAGGGCTTCAGCTCGACGGCCTGGGCCGACAGGCTCAGGGCTGCGAGAACAAACAGCAAGGCACGGCGCATAGGGACTCCTGGGTTAGGGGTAGTGCAGCACCTGACCGCTGGCGGGCAGCAGTTGCCCGTCGAGGGTGGCGCCGTGTTCGTGCAACTGTACCCGGCCTTCGGCAAACCAGCGCACCGCCAGGGGGTAGATCTGGTGTTCGGCAGCATGCACCCGTTGGGCCAGGGTGTCCGGGTTGTCGTCTGCCGCAATCGGTACTCGCGCTTGTACGACCAGCGGCCCGCCATCCAGTTCCTCGGTGACGAAGTGGACACTGCAGCCGTGCTCGCGGTCGCCGGCATCCAGCGCCCGTTGGTGGGTGTGCAGGCCTTTGTACTTGGGCAGTAGGGAGGGGTGGATATTCAGCAGGCGGCCCTGGTAATGCCGGACAAAACCAGCACTGAGGATGCGCATAAAGCCGGCCAGGACCACCAGTTGTGGCTGGTGGGTGTCGATCGCCGCCGCCAGGGCCGCATCGAAGGCCTCGCGACCCTCGAACTGCTTATGGTCGAGCACCTGGGTGGCAATCCCGGCGGCCTTGGCCCGTTGCAGGCCGTAGGCGTCGGCGCGGTTACTGATCACCGCGCTGATCTGTGCCGGGCTGTCAGCGCTGGCGCTGCTGTCGATCAGGGCCTGCAGGTTGCTGCCCGACCCGGAAATCAGCACCACCACCTTGCACTGGGGCGAATGCGCGCCGTTCATCAGTGGCTTTTCAGATTGTTCAGCAGCACGCGCTCGGCACCGGCGGCGGCATTTTCGATGCGACCGATGATCCAGGGCTTTTCACCGGCTTCACGCAGCACGTCGAGGGCGACGTCGGCCTGTTCCGGGGCCACGCAAATGATCATGCCGACGCCGCAGTTGAGTACGCGGTGCATCTCGTGCTCATCGACGTTGCCTTTTTCCTGCAGCCAGTCGAATACCGCCGGGCGCGTCCAGCTGGCCACGTCGACCACGGCCTGGGCG
>DAITLT010000258.1:0-5033 GCA_036835505.1 Pseudomonas sp. | reverse complement strand
AAGGCCACCACCATGATCAGCGGCCCCGGCGTGGTTTCGCCCAGGGCCAGGCCGTCGATCATCTGCGTCGGGCTCAGCCAGGCGTAGTGCTCCACCGCCCCTTGATAGACATAGGGCAGCACCGCGTAGGCGCCGCCGAAGGTCAGCAGCGCCGCCTTGGTAAAGAACCAGCCCATCTGCGTCAGCGTGCCCTGCCAGCCGAACACGGCCGTCAGTACGCCCATCGGTAGCAGCCACAGGCCGGCGCCAACCAGCAGCAACAGGGCCAGGCGCGAGGCGCGAAAGCGCGCATGGGCCGGGGTGGGCGTGTGGTCATCGATCAGCGCCGGACCAAAGTCTTGCTGGGCCGGGCCATGGCCCGCGCCGAGGCTGAATTTAGCCGGGGCCAGGCGCCCGCCCAGATAACCGATCAGCGCCGCGCCGATGATGATCAGCGGGAACGGCAGCTTGATGGCAAAAATTGCCACAAAGGACGCCCCGGCAATCCCCCACAGCCAGTTGTTTTTCAGGGTGCGCGCGCCAATGCGCTGGGCGGCCTGCAGGACGATGGCGGTGACTGCAGGCTTGAGCCCGTAAAACAGCCCGGCAATCACCGGCACATCCCCGTAGGCGATGTACAGCCAGGACAGGCCGATGAGAATAAACAGCGAGGGCAGGACAAACAGCACCCCGGCAATCACCCCGCCCCAGGTGCGATGCAGCAGCCAGCCGATGTAGATGGCCAACTGCTGGGCCTCGGGGCCGGGCAGCAACATGCAATAGTTGAGGGCATGCAAAAAGCGCCGCTCGGAGATCCAGCGGCGCCGCTCGACCAGCTCCTGGTGCATGATCGCAATCTGCCCGGCCGGGCCGCCGAAGCTGATAAAACCCAGTTTCAACCAGAACCAGAAGGCCTGCAGCAGGCTGACGCTGGGGGCTTGCAGGGGGCTTGGAGGCTCAACGGCCATGGCGGTGCTCATCTATCGGCGGCAAAGGGGGCGCCGGGCAGTCTACAACAGCTTTGTGACAGCGCCGCTGCAGCCTTCAGCCGAGCAAGGCGGCACAGCGCTGCTGGATAAACGCCTGCAACAGCTTGACCCGCTCGGAGACCTGGGCGCGATGGGGACAGAGCAGATTGAGCGGCGCGCTCTCACCCTGCCAGTCGCTCAGCACGGGCAATAGGCGCCCGCCATCGAGGTCGGCCTGCACATCCAGCTGGGCTTTGTAGACGATGCCGTGCCCGGCCAGCGCCCAACGCCGCGCCACCTCGCCGTCATCGCACAGGTAATCACCGCTGACGCGCACCTCCTGCACCTCGCTGCCACGGCTGAAGCGCCAGAGGTCATGGGCGCGCTCATTGCGCAGGTACAACACCGCCCGATGACTGGCCAACTGCGCCGGGGTTTGCGGCATGCCATGCAGCGCCAGATAGGTCGGGCTGGCGCAGGCCAGGCGGCGGTGCTGCGGGGCAATCGGCAAGGCCACCAGGCTGGAGTCGGCCGGTACGCCGTAACGCAGGGCAATGTCCACCGGCTCGCGGAACAGGTCGGCATTGCGGTCATTGAGCAGCAGGCGCAACTGGATATGCGGGTGCTGCTGCTTGAACTCATCCAGCCAGGGCAGCAGCACATTGCGGCCAAAGTCCGAGGGCGCGGCCAGTTGCAGACTGCCGCTCAGGCCCAGGGTGTGGGCCTGCAGCGCCTGCTCGCCCTCGGCCAGGGCGCCCAGGGCCAGGCGCACGCTGTCCAGATAGCGGCGGCCTTCATCGGTCTGGCGCAGGCTGCGCGTGGAGCGCACCAACAGGCGCACACCGAGGCGGGCTTCCAGGCGCTTGATGGCGATGCTGGCGGCCGCCGGGGTCAGTTCCAGGGCCCGCGCCGCCGCGGAAAAACTGCCGCTGTCGGCCGTGCGCACAAAAATATCCAGATCAAGAATCGAGCTCATTGATAAAAATCCTTAACAAGTGATTGCTTTTTACCCGGCTTTTTCCGGCACTACCATTGTTTGATCATGGCAGCACGCCCACCACGGAGCAGCAGCCATGACCTGGCACTTCGATCACCTGGCCTTCAACACCCACGACGGCGCACCCCTGCAGCGTCTGTTCGGCGATTTGCTCGGTTTACAGCCGGGCGCTCGTCCGCCCTTCCCGTTCCCCGGCCGCTGGCTGTATCAGGGCGACCAGGCGCTGGTGCATATCATCGAGCGCGCCGATGTGAGCGAGCCGATCCTCAGCCATATCGCCCTGCGCAGCGACAGCGATGCCGCCGCTGTGTTGCAGCGGGTGCAAGCCAGCGGCCTGCCCCATCAGGTTGCCCAGGTGCCGGAAGACGGCCTCTGGCAAATCTTCGTGCAGCTCCCCGGCGGCCTGCTGCTGGAGCTGGATGCACCGGCCGCACAGGCCCTACCCCGCGCTTATCACTATCAGAACCACGCCGGCGCGCCGGCCTGAAGCGGCTCACAAGGAACCCTCACATGACCACTCGCACGCTGTTTCAACCCCTGACCCTGGCCGGCCATAAACTGGCCAACCGCATCGTCATGGCGCCCATGACCCGCGCCCGCAGCAGCCAGCCCGGCGACAGCGCCAACCGGCTGATGGCCGAGTATTACGCCCAGCGCGCCAGCGCCGGCCTGATCATCAGCGAAGCCACGCAGATCAGCCCACAGGGCAAGGGCTACAGTTTTACCCCCGGCATTTACAGCGCCGAACAGGTCGACGGCTGGCGCCAGGTGACCGCTGCCGTGCATGCCGCCGGTGGGCGCATCTACCTGCAACTCTGGCACGTGGGGCGGATGTCCCATGCCAGCTTTCATGCCGATGGTTTACCGGTGGCGCCGTCTGCTCTGGCGCCGGATGCCCAGGTGTGGGTGGTCGGCGACGATGGCATCGGCCGTATGCTCGACTGCCCAACACCGCGCGCACTGAGCAGCAGCGACATCGCCGCGATCATCGAGGACTATCGCCGCGCCGCGCGCAACGCCGAGCTTGCCGGTTTTGACGGGGTGGAGATCCACGGCGCCAATGGTTATCTGATCGATCAGTTCCTGCGCAGCACCTCCAATCAACGCGAGGATGCCTATGGCGGCAGCCGCGAGCGACGCCTGCGCTTTCTCCAGGAAGTGGTCAGTGCCGTGGCCGAGGAGATCGGCGCGGCGCGCGTTGGCGTGCGCCTGGCGCCCTTTATTACCGCGCGCAACATGGCTTGTCCGGACATTATTCCGACCATCCTTGAGGCCGCCGCATACCTTGAGCGCATGGGTATCGGTTACCTGCACCTGTCGGAAGCCGACTGGGACGACGCCCCGCAGATCCCCGAGGAATTTCGCGTGCAACTGCGCGCGGCCTATCGCGGTGCCATCATCGTGGCCGGCCGCTATACCCGTGCGCGCGGCGAGGCTTTGCTGCAGCAAGGGCTGGTGGACTTGGTCGCCTTTGGCCGACCATTTATAGCCAACCCCGACCTGCCGGCGCGCCTGGCCCAGCAATTGCCCCTGGCCGAATTTGACGGCGCCCGCCTGTTTGGTGGCGATGCTCGTGGCTACAGCGATTACCCGGCATTCAGCACTGCTGCGCTGGTACACCCATGAGTAACGCCGTGCATTTGCTGGCTACCCTAATCGCCCCGCCGGGTCATGGCCCGGCCCTTGAAACCGCCTTGCGCCAACGGGTGCCGGCCAGCCGGAGCGAGGCCGGCTGCCTGCACTATGAACTGCATCAGGACCGCGACACGCCCGAGCGTTTTTACATGCTGGAAATCTGGCGCAGTGCCGACGCCCTGGAGCACCATCGACAGACTGAACACTTTCTGCGCTTTGGTCGCGAGCAGGGTCACCTGCTGGCCGGCTTCGAGCTCACCTACCACACCCCACTTGCCTGACCATCACGGAGCATTTAGATGAAAGCCGTCGCCTATTACCAGTCCCTGCCCAGCAGCGATCCAGAGTCCCTGCAAGACATCGAGCTGCCCGCGCCGACACCCGGCCCACGCGACCTGCTGGTGCAGGTACGAGCCATCTCGGTGAATCCGGTGGACAGCAAAATCCGCAGCAATGTCGCCCCCACCGACGGCCAGGCCAAGGTGCTGGGTTGGGACGTGGCCGGCGTGGTGCAGGCGCTGGGCAGTGAGGTCAGCCTGTTTCAGGTCGGTGACGAGGTGTTTTACGCCGGCGCCCTGCAACGGGCCGGCGGCAACAGCGAGCTGCATGTGGTGGACGAACGCATCGTCGGCCACAAGCCCAAACACCTGGGCTTTGCCGAAGCCGCCGCCCTGCCCCTGACCGCCATCACCGCCTGGGAGCTGCTGTTCGAACGCCTGAAAATCGCCGAAGGCAGCGCCAGCAGTGGGCAAAGCCTGCTGATCATCGGCGCCGCCGGTGGCGTTGGTTCGATCCTTACCCAACTGGCGCGCCAGCTCACCGGCCTGACGGTGATCGGCACCGCCTCACGCCCGGAAACCGCTGACTGGGTGCGCCAGCTCGGCGCCCACCATGTGATCGACCACAGCCAGCCGTTGCTGCCACAGTTGCAACAACTGGGCATCTCGCAGGTCGAGCATGTGGCCAGCCTGACCCACACCGACCAGCACTACGAGCAGTTGATCGAAGCCCTGGCGCCCCAGGGGCAACTGGCCCTGATCGACGATCCGGCCCAGCTCGATGTGGTCAAACTCAAGCGCAAGAGCCTGTCGCTGCACTGGGAGTTCATGTACACCCGCTCGCTGTTCGAAACCCCGGACATGCAGGCCCAGCACGCATTGCTTGAGCAGGTGGCACAGCTGATCGACGCCGGCACCTTGCGCACCACCCTGGGCGAGCACTTCGGCAGCATCAACGCCAACAACCTGCGCCGCGCCCACACCCTACTGGAGAGCGGCAAGGCGCGCGGCAAGATCGTGCTGGAAGGCTTCTAAACAACGCCCGTAGCGCGCATGCAATTGTGCCCCCTCTCCCGTTTACGGGAGAGGGGGCACAATCCACTCCCCGCAGATCACGCACCCGTAGCCCAATGAAATGGACTCCTCCCTTCTACGGCGTCAATGCGCCAGACTGAA
>DAITLT010000257.1:0-5045 GCA_036835505.1 Pseudomonas sp. | reverse complement strand
CTGATCCTGCGCGGCAAGCCGCTGGCGGCCAACCCGAAGACCTCGGCCTTGACCGTGTACAGCGTGGTGCGTGCGCTGGGCAACCACGCCCATGCCATTTCGATTTGAGGACACGAGGATGAACCTGAAGCAGATTCAACCGATTTGCATAGCCGGCGAATGGCGTCTGGGCGGTGGCGATTTGTACGCCACGCTCTATCCGGCCAGCGGCGAGGTAGTCGCCCAGTTGCATGCCGCCAGCCTGGCGGATGTCGAGGAAGCGATCGATGGCGCCCAGCGTGCCTTCGTCGAAAGCGGCTGGGCGCAGCGCAAGCCCCATGAACGCGCCGCCGTACTCTACCGCATCGCCGAACTGATCCGCGCCCAAGGCGAGGAACTGGCGCAGCTGCAGCGCCTGGACAACGGCAAACCGATCAAGGAAACCCGCAATCTGGTGGCCAGCGCCGCCGCCACCTTTCAGTTCTTCGCCGCCGCCTGCGAGACTCTGGAGGAGAGCATCACCCCGTCGCGCGGCGACTTCATCACCATGAGTGTCTATGAGCCCATGGGCGTGGTGGCCGCCATCACCCCGTGGAACTCGCCGATCGCCAGCGAGGCGCAGAAGCTCGCCCCGGCCCTGGCCGCCGGTAATGCGGTGGTGGTCAAGCCGGCCGAGATCACCCCGCTGGCCGCCCTGGCCCTGGCGCGTATCTGCGAGGAGGCGGGGCTGCCCAAGGGTTTGGTCAGCGTGCTGCCGGGCAAGGGTTCGCTGATCGGCGATGCGCTGACCCGCCACCCGCTGGTCAAACGCGTGTCCTTCACTGGCGGCACCCGCACCGGCAAACACATCGCGCGCATCGCCGCGGACAAGATGATGCCGGTGTCGATGGAGCTGGGCGGCAAGTCGCCGACCATGGTGCTGGCCGATGCCGACCTCGACCACGCGGTGGCCGGGGTGCTCTACGGCATCTTCAGCTCCAGCGGCGAGTCCTGCATCGCCGGCTCGCGGCTGTTCGTCGCCCGCGAACATTACGAGGAGTTCCTCGACCGCCTGGCCGCCGGCGCCGCGGCGATCCGCGTCGGCGACCCGGCCGACGAACGCACTCAGATGGGCCCGCTGATCAGCGCCCAGCACCGCGAGTCGGTGGAGCGCTATGTCGCCATGGGGGTGGCCGAAGGCGGGCACCTGCGCACTGGCGGCATCCGTCCCCATGGCGAGGCGTTCGAGCGCGGCTACTTCTACACGCCGACCATCATCGAGGGCCTGCACAACCACAACCAGCTGTGCCAGGAGGAAGTCTTCGGCCCGGTGCTGGTGGCCATGCCGTTCGAGGACGAGGCCGAATTGATCGCGCAGGCCAACGACAGCTGCTACGCCCTGGCCGCCGGCATCTGGACCCGCGACTTCCAGCGCGCCTGGAAGCTCGGCCGCGCCGTGCAGGCCGGCACCGTATGGATCAACACCTACAAGCAGTTCTCCATCGCCACCCCCTTCGGCGGCTGGCGCGACAGCGGCCTGGGGCGCGAGAAGGGACGCCTGGGCATCCTCCAGTACATGGAGCAGAAGAGCCTCTACTGGGGCCTGAACGAACAACCGCTGGCCTGGGCTGGCAGCCATTGATGAGGGAAGTAGCATGAGCGTTTTAGGTATCGACGAAATCACCTACGGGGTCGACGACCTGGCCACCTGCGCGCGCTTCTTCGCCGACTGGGGGGTGAGCAAGGTCAGCGAGAGCGACGATGAGGTCGTCTTCGAGAGCCTCAACGGCTGCCGGGTGATAGTCGCCGCATGGGACAAGCCCGGCCTGCCGCCGGCCATCGAGGAGGGGCCGACCCTGCGCGAGGTGGTCTGGGGCGTTGAGAGCGAGGTGGATCTCAAACTCTATGCCGAGCGCATCGCGGGTGACCCGGGTTTCAGCGAAGGCGAAGGGCGCATCGGCTGCCTTGATCCCAACGGCCTGGCCATTCGCTTGCAGGTCACAAAAAAGCGCGACATTCAGGTGCCGTGCGGTCAGTCCAACACCTGGCAGTTCAAGGGTCGGGTCAACCAGGCCAGCCCGATCTACGAGCGCGCTCAGCCCATCGAAGTCGGCCACGTGGTGTTCTTCGTCAAGGACGTCAATGCCTGCGAGCGCTTCTACCGTGAGCGTTTCGGCTTCGTCTGCTCGGACCGCTATCCGGATCGCGGCGCCTTTATGCGCTGCGCCGAGGAGGGCGGCCACCACGACCTGTTCATGCTGCAACTGCCGCAGCCGCGTGCCGGCCTCAACCACGTGGCCTTCACCGTGCGCGACATCCACGAGGTGTTCGGCGGCGGCATGCACATCTCCCGTCGCGGCTGGGACACCGAGATCGGCCCGGGTCGCCATCCGGTGTCCTCGGCCTACTTCTGGTACTTCAGGAATCCGGCCGGCGCCCTGGTCGAGTACTACGCCGATGAGGATCAGCTCACCGGCGAATGGCAGCCCCGCGAGTTCGAGCCCGGCCCCACGGTATTCGCCGAGTGGGCGATTGCCGGTGGCCTGGACGGCAACACCCGGCGACAGAAGAACGTCGAGGCACCGCAAGGCAAGTTCCTTACCGACAAGCCGAAGAGCTGAGGCGCCATGCCCATCGCCCACCGCCAATCCCCACTCAACCAGGATCCCGCCCCGGCCGGAGACACGCCCCGCGCCCCGATCCTTACTGGAGGTAACTGAAATGCAAGAGCGCTACCTGCAACCCCATCAAGCCCGCAAGCGCGAACCCACCTCGTTCGAGAACCTGCTCGGCGACTCCATCGAGCGTGCCTTCGCCGCCGGCATCCACGACCTGCCGGGCCTGGTCGACTACCTCAACCAGGCCGGTCCGACCTGCCCGGGGGGCGAGCCCTGGACCGCAGACGCCTACCAGACCCTGATCGCCCGCTTGGGCGAATGAATTCCCTTGAGAGGAACCGTGAATGAGCACCGTCGATCCTGTTGAGCAACTCCTGGCCAGCGGTCTGAAGAACCTCTGGTACCCGATCTGCCCGTCCAGCCATATCGCCGAACGGCCGGTGTCGCTGCGCCGCCTGGGCTACAAGCTGGCCCTGTGGCGCGACACCGATGGCAGCCTGCATGCCCTCGAAGACCATTGCCCGCACCGCGGCGCGCCCCTGTCCCAGGGGGTCAGCCTGGGCGACCGTCTGCAGTGCCCCTACCACGGTGTGGAAGTGCGCTGCGACGGCGTTACTACCCGTGTGCCCGGTAGCCCCGGCTGCAAGCTGGAAGGTAGCCAGGCCACGCGCTTCTTCCACGTCACCGAGGCCGCCGACACCGTGTGGCTGTACAACTCGGCGAGCAACGTCGAGCAGGCGCCGCCGCTGGTGCTGCCCGAGCAGTTGACCTCGGCCGAGTTCTCCCACTTCCTCTGCTACGCCGAATGGCGCGGCGACTACCGCTACGTGCTGGACAACGTCATGGATCCCATGCACGGCACCTACCTGCACAAGCAGTCGCATTCGATGTCCGAGGGCGAGGCCCAGGCCAAGTTTGTCACCCGCGACACCGACACCGGCTTCATCTTCGAGAAGGAAGGCCAGCGCGGGGTCAATTTCGACTGGACCGAGTGGGCCGACACCGGCATGCACTGGATGCGCCTGGAAATCCCCTATCCGAAGACCGGCGGCCCGGGCGGCAACTTCCACATCATCGGCAGCTTCACGCCGATTGCCCGCGATCTGTGCGCCACCTTCTTCTGGCGCTGCCGGCCGCTGACCGGCTGGCAGCGTGATACCTGGCGCTTCCTCTACAAGAACCGCCTGGAGGCGCGCCACTGGGAAGTGTTGGAGCAGGATCGAGTCATGCTCGAGTTCATGGACGCCGACGCCAACCAGCGCGAGAACCTCTACCAGCACGACATCGGCCTGGTGCGCCTGCGTCGCCACCTGAAGAGCCTGGCCAAAGAGCAGTTGGAGCTGATCGAGGCCAAACAATTGTGATGGTCATCCGCCACCACGTGTAAGCGCGTCGCCCGCCGCAGCAGACGGGCGACCCACCCGGTTTGAAGAGGTTTACAGCATGACCAGTCAGTCAACGGTAATGGCCTTCGTGCATACCCTGCGTTACGAGGCCGAAGGCATCATCAGCGTCGAACTGCGTCCTCAGGGCGATACGGTCTTCGCCCCCTTCGAAGCCGGTGCGCACATCAATCTGCACCTGCCCAACGGCCTGGTGCGCAGCTATTCCCTGCTCAACTCGCCGGACGATCACGGCCGCTACCAGATCGGCATCCTGCGCGACCGCAACAGCCGCGGCGGCTCGCGCTACATGCACGAGAGCCTGCGCATCGGCATGCAGCTGTCGATCACCCAGCCGCGCAACCTGTTCCCGCTCGATGAGAGCGCCGGGCACACGGTGCTGGTGGCCGGCGGCATCGGCATCACGCCGATCTACTGCATGCTCAACCGCCTGCGCCAACTGGGCAAATCGGTGGAGCTGCTGTACTGCGCGCGTTCGCGCAGGGAAGCCGCCTTCGTCGCGGCGCTCGAGGCCAGTGACGCGCAGGTAACCTGGCACTTCGACGACGAGAAGGGCGGCCCCATCGACCTCAAGACCTTCCTCGCCGGGCGGCCAGCCAGCGCACATTTCTACTGCTGTGGGCCGACGCCGATGATCGATGCCTTCGAGAACCACTGTGAAAGCCTCGGTCACCCCAATGTGCATGTCGAGCGCTTTGCCGCCGCGCCCCAGGCGCCTGCCGCCGCGCAAGGTAGCTATGAGGTGCAACTGGCGCGCAGCGGCAAGAGCATCGAGGTGCCCAGCGGCAAGTCCCTGCTCGATGCCCTGCTGGAGTCGGGTATCGAGGTCGAGTGCAGCTGCCGCGAGGGGGTCTGCGGCACCTGCGAGACGCGGGTGCTCGAGGGCGAGCCAGAGCACCGCGACGGCGTGCTGACCAAGGCCGAGAAAGCGGCGAACAAGACCATGATGGTCTGCGTCTCCGGCTGCAAGGGTTCGCGCCTGGTCCTGGATATCTGAGGGGCGGTGAAAAGACTCTCGCCTACTGCGACCGCCTCCAAACGCCCGCTGCGGTGTTGCGCTACGTGA
>DAITLT010000256.1:0-5061 GCA_036835505.1 Pseudomonas sp. | reverse complement strand
GTACCGCATTTCAAGCCGGGCAAAGAGCTGCGCGATCGGGTCAATGAAGACGAGTGAGGCTGCGCCTGTTTTGCCATAGGGCATTTCTTCGTGTCAGCGGTTGTTAAAAAGCGCAGCAGCGTTCCGGTCGGAGCACAACAGACAACCCTCGGCTTTTGCACCCGCACCGCCCGACAGTGGCGCACTGCTGCGGGTAGGGCGACATCGGAGCGCAGCGACAACCCGCCAGCTTTTGTGCCTCGCCGCCGAACCAGTGGTGCACTGCCTTCGGCGAGTGACACCCTACGGATTACTAATTACCCCAGATTATGCATTCGACGCCGTTCTGTAGGATTGCTCGCGCCCTGCGCGCAGTCCCTATTAGCAGAACCAGGCGAGGGCAGGGCTATACCAATGGATGGGAATCCCAAGAATTTAAAATGGGAACCGCCAAGTGAGGAATGGCAAAATGCCCACGCTATTCAGTTAGCAGGTTAATTAAGTTATTCGTATTGAGAGTATTGCCGTTTAAAGCCTTGCTCGTCAGCGAAGGCATGTCACGGGAGCAGTCGATACCCTCGATTGAGTCAAGCGGCTGGTCGGCAGGGGCTTGTATTGCATGACGTTGCTGGCAGAATGCACCCCTTGCGAAGCCCTCTGCTATGCGAGTGGCATTACGATTTGAACAATCGATTTTTTGACAAAAGATGGATCTATAGTGACCGAGCAAACATACCCGCGCCAAGCCAATAGTGATGATGAAATCGATCTTGTTGAACTGTTCTACGGCCTGTGGACGCAAAAATGGCTGATAGTCCTGATTACCGTGGTGTTCGCGGTGGGTGCAGCTTCGTATGCCTTTCTCAGCAAGCCGGTTTATGAGGCGCGTGCCGCTATGCTGCCACCTTCTCTCAGCGACATCGCCGGTTTCAGTCTGGGCCGCACGGGTGAGCATGGCCTGAAGCCATTTTCGGTTAGCGATGTATATGCGGTATTTACCCGCAACCTGCAGTCCGAGAAGTCCCGCCGTCAATTTTTCAGGGAAGTCTACTTGCCGTCCCTGGATGATGCGCAGCGCTCCGGCTCTCAGGATGGTCTTTATAAAGCGTTTAGTGAAAAGTTCAGCGTCAAGGCGCCGGATAAAAACCAGCCCGACCGCTATTCCATCGTTGTCGAACACTACAGTCCCGAACTGGCGTCAACCTGGGCGAAGCAATATATCGATCTGGTGGCTGAGCGGTCACTGAATGAAATGCTGCAGAACTCGGAGCGCGAACTTGCGGTACAGGCTCGCAATATCGAGCAGCAAATCAAGTCCGAGCGTGCTAGTGCCAAAGCTCGCCGAGATGACCGCACCAGGCAATTGCAAGAGGCATTGACGGTTGCCGAGGCAATAGGCCTGGATAATCCTCCCGTAATAACGGGGCGAGTTTCAAATGACAGCGAGCTTTCCGCCTTTATGGATGGCAGCTTGATGTACATGCGTGGTGCCAAGGCTCTGCGCGCTGAAATGCAAGTGTTGCTGGCGCGTACATCCGATGATCCGTTCATCCCAGCGCTGCGCAACCTGGAAGCGCGATATCAGTTATTCGCGGGTGTGAGTGTTGATCCGGGCAACGTCGCGGTCTTCCGGCAAGACGGGGATATCGACGTTCCGGATCAGCCCATAAAGCCGAAAAAACCCCTGATCGTGGCATTGGGCCTAGTTCTAGGCGGCATGTTCGGCGTATTTGTCGCGTTGATTCGCCTGATGCTGAGAAAACGCGCCGCCAAGGTCTGATGCGTTGTGGTTGCCGGGAGACCGCAGGTGTTCGCGAACAAAGGTTAAGGCACATGGCAAAGTGCAAAACCAGTTATGTGGCTCGGATGCGCTCTGGGAATTGCGTGGCCACCATATTCCCCGGACTGCATTGAGCTACGCAAAGGTGGTCGCGCATACGACTGCTGAATGAACGCTGCTCACCCGGATTGCGCCAAGGCTTATCCGGGCTGTGGGATTGCGGGCATTGCATATCCACAGACCCCATAGCACCCAGTGATGCTGTCAATTGTCAGGCTAACAGCCACACCATGACCCCCGGTCAATACCTGCGTTTCACGTGGACAGTGACGCGCAGTGCTGGGCTCCAGTCTGTCCGCCCGTGGCGGCAAAAGCTCTGTCAAGACTTGTAATGTCATTCAGTGATGGCACAATGCCGCGCAATTACTGCTGGCAGGGTTGGCGCAACCCCTGATGCCCCAACAATGGCTGAGTCGGACAACAACCCCAAGGATCGTTGTCTGCCTGTTGGCGCATTAGTGATGCCCTTTTGAAGATGGATCTTGATCGTGAATGCAATTACCTCCGCGATGCCGCAATTCGCCAGTGATGAAATCGACCTGGCTGCGCTATTTCGTGCGCTCTGGAAGCAAAAGCTGCTGATTGTCTCTGTCACGCTGCTGGTTGGCCTGCTGGCGGCGGCGTATGCCTTCCTCGCCACGCCTGAATACCAGGTGCAAAGCGTGCTGCGTCCGGCGTTGATCAAAGACCTCGATGCGCTTAACCGCACCGGCGTTTACGAGCTCACGCCAAGCCAGGCCATGCAGCGTGTCGGCGCCACCCTGGAGTCTTACGAAAGTCGCCTTGAGTTCTTTCGCGCCAACCAGGGCCTGTTCGAAAGCCTGCGTCGGCCCAGTCGCAGCCTCGAACAAACTTTCGAAAGCTTCAACCAGCAAGCCTTCAAGATGTTCCAGCCCGACCCGAAGAAGACCGATAACCTGAGCGCCTACGTCGGTATTCAGTTGACTTACCCTGAGGGTGTCGATGGCGTCGCCTTGGTCAATGGTCTGGTCGAGTACAGTCTTCAGCGTGAGCGCGAGCGCATCGCCGCTGACTTGGCCGTGGTCATTCAGAATCGCCTCAACCAGCTCGAATTGCAGGCAGCTGCAGCGCGTGCCAGATATGAGGCGACTAAAGAATCGAGAATTGCCAAGTTGCTCGAGGCCGATAGCCTCAAGCGCGCACAGTTGCAAGATGAGCTCAAAGCCTTGCGCCAACAACTCAAGACCCGTCGTGACAACCGTATTGTCCAGCTGGACGAAGCCGCACGGATTGCCATGGCCCTTGGCATTGCCAAACCGACCACGCCATCGGCTCTGGGCGAGGGTGATCGGGTTGCGCAGGGCAGCGTGATCCGCACCGAGGTGAACAGCCAGCAGATACCGCTCTATTTCATGGGCAGCGAAGCGCTCGAGGCCGAACGCAATGCCTTGCTGCAACGCCGTTCCGATGACTTCACCGAGCCGCGTGTCGCGCAGATCGCCAAGGAATTGCAGTTGTTGGCGAACAATCGTCAGATCGAAGTGCTCAATAAGCGGGAAAACCAAGACCTGTTTCTCAAGGACTTGGCCAGCTGGCGTGAAGAGGCGGCGCACTTGCGCAACCTCAACGTCGATGTTTCAACCCTGAAGCTGGTCACCGTCGATCAGTTGGCGATGCAGCCCCTCAAACCGATCAAGCCGAAAAAGGCCCTGATCCTGGCCTTGGGGTTGGTGCTCGGCGGTATGCTCGGTCTGTTCGTCGCCCTGCTGCGCAATATGCTGCGGCGTAAACCTGAGACTTTTGCCCAGGTGCACGCTGCTCGAGAGCATGCATACAGCTTGTAGGAGTTCGCTCGCCGTCCTCGACGGAGCGCTGTCGCACAGCAAACTGGAGGCAATCGCGCTTGCTGGCCCGCGGGCATCTGTAGGAACTAGGCGTCCCCCCGCTCCTACAGAAAACGTCATAACCCATAAAATCAATGGTATACGGGTTGTTTGATAAGAGTCAGTTTGCCGCGCTCCGGCATTCCAGCGATCCGTGTGCAAGGGTGCCAAAGACGGCGTGACCTGCTCATGCCATGTATTCAGAAGCGAACGCAGGAACAGGTGTAGGAGCGGCTTCAGTCACGAAGTTCTTGATACACGCATGCGGCCTCGGCCGCAGCAATGGACCGCAGCCGGCAACGCTCCATCCGCCGGTCATCGTTAATGGACTAACAAGGATCGCTAACATGGACTACCCAGACATCCTCCACCACGGCGCCAAAGACGGCGTGACCGGCTCCTGCCATCAACTGCTGATGGACGCCCAGCACAGCCTGTTGATCGACTGCGGCCTGTTCCAGGGCGCGGAAACCTCGGCCGAAGGCAAGTCCGCTGCCGATCGTCTCGCCATCGAATTCCCCCTGGGCACGATCAAGGCCCTGGTCGCCACCCACGTGCATATCGATCACGTCGGACGCATTCCCTATCTGCTGGCTGCCGGCTTCAAGGGGCCGATTCTCTGCAGCGAGCCTTCGGCCAAGTTACTGCCCATCGTGCTCGAAGACGCCTTCAAGCTCGGTTTCAGTCGCGATCAGAAGCAGGTCGAGCGCTACATCAAGCTGATCGAGCAGCGCATCATCGCCTTGCCCTATAAGACCTGGTTCAGCCTGCACGAAAGCGCGAGCCTGATCTGCCGCATCCGCCTGCAGCGCGCCGGGCATATCCTCGGCTCGGCCTATGTGGAAATCGATCTGCATTACCCCGAGACCGGCGAGAAGAAACGCATCGTCTTCTCCGGCGACCTCGGCGCGCCGCATGCGCCGCTGTTGCCAGCACCCAGGCCTCCGTATCGCGCCGACATCCTGGTGATCGAGAGCACCTACGGCGACCGCCTGCACGAAGACCGCCGCACCCGCCGCCAGCGTCTGGAAAGCGTCATCGAACAAGCCCTGGCGAACAACGGCACCGTGCTGATACCCGCCTTCAGCATCGGCCGCACCCAGGAGCTGCTCTACGAGCTGGAAGACATCATCCATAGCAAAAAACTCGATGCCTCGCGCTCAGCAGAAAACGTCAGCAAGAACCCAGAAGTGAACGCTGCTTTTAGACCCCCTCTCCCCTCCGGGGAGACGACTGCATGGATGCAGGAGGTAGGGCGAAGCAGGATGCCAGAGCCGAGGGCTGGGGTGAGGGGCGGGGTTGATAGAGGACGCAAGGGCAGCCCCTCAAACGATGCGACTCTGACCATCGACTGGCCCACACTCCCCATCATCCTCGACTCCCCCCTGGCCAGCCGTT
>DAITLT010000255.1:0-5062 GCA_036835505.1 Pseudomonas sp. | reverse complement strand
CCCACCACCAGCGGCCTTCGCGCTCGTGCTGGTTGGGCAGCACCGGGCGGGTGCAGGGCTCGCAGCCGATGCTGATAAAACCCTGTTCATGCAGGCTGTTGTAGGGCAGTTCGAGCATGCGGATATAGCCCCAGACTTCCTCGCTGGTCATCTGCGCCAGGGGGTTGAACTTGTACAGTGGCCGCTCTGGGGTAGAGAAGGCACTGTCAATTTCCAGCGCCGCCACCTGACTGCGGGTGCCGGGGCTCTGGTCGCGGCGCTGGCCCGTGGCCCAGGCCTTGACGGTACTGAGCTTGCGTCGCAACGGGGCGATCTTGCGCACGCCGCAGCACTCGCCATGGCCATCTTTAAGGAAGCTGTACAGGCCCTTGTCCTTGACCAGGGCCTGGACCTCGGCGGCTTCCGGGGAGAGCACGTCGATGGCGATGCCGTAATGCTCGCGCACCTGCTCGATAAATCGGTAGGTCTGTGGGTGCAGGCGGCCGGTATCCAGGCTGAAGACTTTGACGTTCTTGTTCAGCTTCCAGGCCATGTCCACCAGCACCACATCCTCGGCGCCGCTGAAGGAAAGCCACAACTCATCGCCAAAGTGCTCGAAAGCCAGCTTGAGAATGTCCTGGGGGGATTTGTTGGCGTAGCTGGCAGCCAGTTCGGCAACGTCGAAAGGGTGGCTCATCAGGCGGTTTCCTAGTGATAGTGGCGCTGCGCGCTCTGTGCCGGCGATGGTAGCAAAAGCGGTTATGCGCCTAAATAACAAAGTTCCTATATAAAGCTTGATTAAGGATATAAGCCGCGCGTTGCACCGCGCCCGCTGAGTCGCTAGAGTGCCGGCTAATTTTTATCCCCCCGAGGAGTGTCCCGTGGAAATTGCCTGTCTCGACCTGGAAGGTGTGTTGGTTCCGGAAATCTGGATTGCCTTCGCGGAAAAAACCGGCATTGAAGCGTTGAAAGCCACCACTCGGGATATTCCCGACTACGACGTGCTGATGCAGCAGCGCTTGCGCATTCTCGACGAGCACGGCTTGAAGCTGGCGGATATTCAGGCGGTGATCGCCACTCTGCAGCCGCTGGACGGCGCCATTGAATTCGTCAACTGGCTGCGTGAGCGCTTCCAGGTGGTGATT
Organism: Pseudomonas sp.; assembly: GCA_036835505.1. Classification (GTDB taxonomy): domain Bacteria; phylum Pseudomonadota; class Gammaproteobacteria; order Pseudomonadales; family Pseudomonadaceae; genus Aquipseudomonas. The sequence goes on along the minus strand of DAITLT010000255.1, from coordinate 3,938 downwards.
CTCTCGGACACCTTCTACGAGTTCTCCCAGCCGCTGATGCGCCAGTTGGGTTTCCCGACCCTGCTGTGCCATAAGCTGATCACCGATGAAACCGATCGCGTTGTCAGCTATCAGCTGCGCCAGAAAGACCCCAAGCGTCAGTCGGTGATCGCCCTGAAGAGCCTCTACTACCGCGTAGTGGCCGCTGGTGACTCGTACAACGACACCACCATGCTGGCCGAGGCCCATGCCGGGATTCTGTTCCATGCCCCGGAAAACGTGATCCGCGAGTTCCCGCAGTTCCCGGCGGTGCATACCTTCGATGAGCTCAAGCGCGAGTTTATCAAGGCCTCCAATCGCCAGCTGAGCCTGTAAGGCACACCAAGCCCAGCTTTAACGCAATGCCGTTCACTTAAGTCAAGTGAACGGCATTTTTTGTGGCCCGGATGTGCTCCGGGCTACATCTGGGGCGGCTGCTCAGGTCCGCTGCTAGAGGCTTTCCAGGGTATCGAGCAGCACCTTTACCTTGGTGATCGACTCCTGATACTCGGCCTGCCATTGGGAGTCGGCGACGATGCCGCCGCCGCCCCAGCAACTGACCTGGCCGTCCTTGACCAGCAGGCTGCGGATGGCAATCGAGCTGTCCATTTCACCGCGCACATCCAGGTACAACAATGAGCCGCAATACAGGCTGCGGCGGCTCGGCTCCAGCTCGTCGATGATCTGCATGGCGCGGATCTTCGGGGCGCCGGTGATCGAGCCGCCGGGAAAGCTGCCGGCGAGCAGATCCAGGGCGTCTTTGTCGGCGGCCAGGGTGCCGGTCACGCTGCTGACCAGGTGATGGACATTGGGGTAGCTTTCCAGGGCGAACAGCTCGGGCACCTGCACCGAGCCTGGCCGGCAACTGCGCCCGAGATCGTTGCGTAGCAGGTCGACGATCATCAGGTTTTCCGCGCGGTCCTTAGTGCTGGCCAGCAATTCGTTGGCCAGCGCCGCATCGGCCTCGGGTTCGCTATGCCGTGGCCGGGTGCCCTTGATCGGGCGGGTTTCCACCGTGCCCTGGTGCAGGCGTAGAAAACGCTCGGGCGACAGGCTGAGGATGGCGCTGTCCTCGCCCAGACGCAGATAACCGGCAAAGGGCGTCGGACAGGCGTCACGCAAGGCGCGGTAGGCGGTCCACGGGTCACCCTGGCAGGGCGCACGAAAGCGCTGGGCAAAGTTCACCTGATAACAATCACCGGCGAGGATATACGCCTGGATGGCTGCAATTGCCTGCTGGTAACGCTCGCGCGGGGTGTCGGCGTTGAACCTGGCCAACAGGCGAAACGCAAGCCGAGTGTCCGGCGCCGGTTGCTGCAGCAGGCTCAGCAGCCGTTCACGTTCGGTGGCCGGCAGTCGTGGGTGACAGACCAACTGGCTGGTGCCGCGTTGGTGGTCGCTGATCACGGCCCAGGCATACAGCCCCAGGTGCGCGTCGGCCAGGCCCAGGTCGTCGATGGCCGGGTTCGCCATGCTTTCCAGGCGTCGGCCAAAGTCGTAGGCCAGATACCCCAATAATCCGCCGACAAACGGCAGCTCGTAGCCTGCCGGCAGGGTCGCCGGGCCCAGGCTGTGCAGGCCTTGGCGCAGGCGAGCGAGGAAGTCGTTGGCCGATTCGTCGCGGCCCGGTGCCAACACTGCCAATGGCCAGGCGCTGAGAATGTCGTAGCGTCCGCGTTCGGCGCCGGGGCGCCCGCTGTCGAGCAGCACGGCGCCGGGGGCGTGGCGCAGGCGGGCAAAGTAGGCGCCAGGGTCGGCGTGGTAGGGCAGCGGGTGTACGGAGCTGATAGGCATGCTGGGTGATCGCGATCCGCGGGAGGCGATTGTAGTCTGGCGCAACCATACATCCTAGAGCCTTCGCCTGGGTTTACTCGAGAGCCCTGCGCTGATTAGTATGCAGCCATCCCAGAGGCTGAGACCTCGCACAATAATGATAATTTCCAAGGGATTCAGGCCATGGACAGTATTTCCCAGTCTACCGCCGGCAGTGTATCGCGCCCCAAATTGACGGCCCCCCAGGCGGCCACTGATTGCCTTTGCCGGCCGCAGGTTTTAGAGGCTCTGGCGGCTCATCCGCAGGCGCGCCTGGTGCTGTTTTGCGCCCCGGCCGGCTCCGGTAAAACCACCGCCCTGGTGACCCTGGCACAGGCGCGGCAAGCCTCTGGCAGTGCGGTCGCCTGGTTGTCTCTGGCTGGCGAGGATGACGACCCGGCGCGCTTCTTCGCCCAATTGATTGAAACCCTCGGCGTTGCCATGCCTGGCCTTGGCCAGGACGCCCTGGGTTACCTGCAAAACACCATGCGTGTGCCGGTGGCGGCGGTGATGGAGAGCCTACTGGTTGATCTGGCCAATATGCCGCGGCCCTTGCTGCTGGTGCTGGATGATTTGCACCTGCTGCAGGATCGTGAGTTGTTTGCCGCCCTCAATCGCCTGGTGCAACTGGCCCCGGCCAATTTCACCCTGGCCCTGGGCAGTCGCTCGCAGCCGCCGCTGAACCTGGCCACCTGGCGGGCCAAAGGCCTGCTGCTGGAAATTGGCCCGGATGAGCTGCGCATGACCGAGAGCGAAACCCGCGATTATCTCGATCGCCTCGGTTTGCAGCTCAACGACAGCGCCCTCAGCGAGCTGCACAGCCACACCGAAGGCTGGATGGTCGGCGTACACCTGGCCAGCCTGTGGCTGCGCAATCAGGCCCAGTTGCCCAGCCAGTTGCCGGAGATTGGCGCCGGCCAGGCGGCGGTCGGCGATTACCTGCTGCGCTCGGTGTTTGAGCAATTGCCGCTGGATACCCAGGAGGCGCTGCTGGCGCTGGGCATCGCTCGCCAACTGAGTGGCGAGCTGGCGGGGGCCTTGAGCGGACGTGCAGACGGTCAGGCGTTGCTCGAGCAACTGGAGGCGATGCAACTGTTTCTCTTGCCCCTGGACCGTGAGCGGCACTGGTATCGCTTTCATCACCTGTTTGCCGAGTTTCTCCAGGGGCGCCTGCGTGAGCGCGATCCGGAGCGCTTCAAGCAACTGCACTTCAACGCCAGCCTGTGGTTTACCAATCACCATATGCAGGACCTGGCCATCGAGCACGCCTGTCTGGCCGATGACCCGGAGATGATTGCAGCCCTGGTCGATGGCTGTGGTCTGGAGCTGATCAACCGCGGTCAGCTCAATCAGATTTACCGCTGGCGCCGGCATGTGCCCGACGCGATTGCCGAGCGTTATCCGATCCTGGTGCTGGCCGAAGTCTGGGACAAGGCCGCCGAGCTGGCCCTGCCGGAAGCCAACCGGATGATCGATGAGCTGCTGGCGCGCTGGGATGATGGCAAGACCAGCACCCAGTTGAATGATCGCTACCTGGCCGCCCTGGCGGTCAAGGCGGTGCTGGCCCTGCAGAAGGATGACCTCGGTCTGTGCGTTAGCCTGGCGCGCAAGATTGAACCGCAACTGGGTCAGCACAGCGCCTTTCTGGAGGTGGCGATCCTGCTTGTCGCGGCCCTGGCCCAGGTCATGCTGGTGCAGCCGGAACAGGCGCGGCGCCTGTTGGCCCTGGCCCATCAGCGCAAGCACTTTCTCAGCGGACACTACCTGGACATACAGCAGGCCAATGTGGAAATTTTCATGGCCCTGGAGCAGGGCCATGTGCAGCAGGCGCAGCAGTTATTCCTGCAGTTGCGCAGCAAGGCCCGGCCCTGGTTCGGTGAAAGATCACCAGCGCTGGCCTTGCCGACCATCGCCGAGGCCCTGGTGGCGTATCAGCAGGGCCAACTGCTGGAGGTTGAAGAGAAACTCACCTGGGCCTTGGCCACCGTCGATGTGATCAACCCCATCGACATCTACGCCCAGGGCATGCTCTGCCTGGCCCGCACCCAGCGTATGCAGGACAAGCCCAAGGAGGCTCTGGCCAGCCTGGTGCTGATGCAGAACCTGGC
>DAITLT010000254.1:2404-5075 GCA_036835505.1 Pseudomonas sp. | reverse complement strand
ACTTGAACAGGATCGACAGGATCATCGCATTGACCCCCACCGACTTACCCGAACCCGTGGTACCGGCCACCAGCAAGTGCGGCATCTTGGCCAGATCGGTAATCACCGGCCGGCCGCCGATGTCGTGGCCAAGCGCCAGAGTGACTGGCGATTTGGCTTCGTCGTACTCGGGGGACGACAGCACCTCGGAGAAGCGCACGATCTGCCGGTCTTCGTTGGGAATTTCGATACCGACGGTGGTCTTGCCGGGGATCACCTCGACCACCCGCACGCTGATGATCGCCATCGAGCGCGCCAGGTCCTTGGCCAGGCCGGAAATCCGGCTGACCTTGATGCCGGGGGCCAACTGAATCTCGAAACGGGTGATCACCGGACCCGGATGCACCGACTCGACCATCACCTCAACACCGAATTCCTTGAGCTTGATCTCCAGCAGCCGGGACATGGCTTCCAGGGACTCGGGGGAGAATTTCTTCTGCACCTTCTCGGCCACATCCAGGATCGAGATGGGCGGCAAGCTGCCATCCACCGCGCTATCGGCGAACAACGGCGCCTGTTTCTCCTTCAGCACCCGCTTGCTCTGTTCCGCGGCTTTCGGCGGGGCCGGCGGGGTAATGAGCGGCGCAGGACGACTCTCGCGCTCGCTCATGTGCTTGCTCAGGGACTCTTCACGCTCGATCAGGCGCTCCTTGACCTTGGCCTGCTCGCGACGGTCCAACGGCGCGGCCAGGTTGCTGACCCGCTCATCCACCTCACGCAGTTTGCTGGCCAATTGCTGGCGCTCAACGCGAGAGTTCCACCAGCGGTTGATGGCGCTGTGGATCAGCTCAAACAGGTCGAGGGTGATCTTGCCGGTCACATCCATGACCTTGAACCACGACAGGTCGCAGAACACGGTCAAGCCAAACAAAAACAGGCTGATAAACAGCAAGGTGCTGCCTTGCACGTTCAGCGAATCAAGGGCTAGCTGACCCAGGCTTTCGCCCAGGGCGCCGCCCGCGGATGCCGGCAGATTGCCGCCATTATTGAAGTGAATAAACGCCAGGGCCGAGCCTGAGAGCACCAGAAATACCAGACCGATCATGCGCCAGGAGAACAGCCAGCCGCTCCAGTCGAAGGCCTGATGGCGCTGGCGAAATACCTGCCAGGTCTTGGCCGCCAGCAGCAGTGGAAACAGATAGGCGAAATAGCCCAGGGCTACAAACAGGATGTCGGCGCACCAGGCACCCACCGGGCCGGCAGCGTTCTGCACCTGGGCGACATTGCTGTCGTGGCTCCAGCTGCGGTCACTCTTGTCGTAACTGAGCAGCGCCATCCAAAGGATCAAGCAAAGCGAGCCGAGCGCAAGCAATGCCCCTTCCTTGAGGCGGTAGTGCAGCTGCTGACGCCAAACGGGCGTCTGCGCTGAAGGAGTCGTGCTGTTCTTCAAAACGCTAAATTTCCTGCGCCTGGGGCGGCTCTGAACGATGGTTGAGCGCCAATTGCGCTGCATTGTACGGCTTTAGTGCCTCGATGGCATGCCGCCGGCAGCGCCTGCAGTGCATTTTGCCGGCCTCTCCCGCTTCGGTGTAGCATAGCCACCAGCACCCCTGTGAGCGGCTCAATTGGAGCACGCATTCTCTTTTGTGACAAAGGCTTATGAGGTCTTTTTATGAGCGAAGTCAAGCATTCACGCCTGATCATCCTGGGCTCTGGCCCCGCCGGTTACACCGCTGCGGTGTACGCCGCCCGCGCCAACCTCAAGCCCCTGGTCATCACCGGCATGCAGGCCGGCGGCCAACTGACCACCACCACCGAAGTGGACAACTGGCCAGGCGACGTTGAAGGCCTGACCGGCCCCGCCCTGATGGAGCGCATGCAAAAGCACGCCGAGCGCTTCGACACCGAAATTGCTTACGACCACATTCATACCGCCGACCTGCAGCAGCGCCCCTTTATCCTCAAGGGCGACAACGCCACCTACAGCTGCGACGCCCTAATCATTGCCACCGGCGCCTCGGCCCAGTACCTCGGCCTGGCGTCGGAGGAAACTTATGCCGGCAAGGGCGTCTCCGCCTGCGCCACCTGCGACGGCTTCTTTTATCGCAATCAGGTAGTGGCCGTGGTCGGCGGCGGTAACACCGCGGTTGAGGAGGCCCTGTACCTGGCCAACATCGCCAAGGAAGTACACCTGATTCACCGCCGCGATACCCTGCGCTCGGAGAAAATCCTGCGCGACAAACTCCTCGACAAAGCGGCCAACGGCAATGTGCGCCTGCACTGGAACCAGGCCGTCGACGAGGTGCTCGGTGATGCCAGCGGCGTTACCGGCGTGCGCATCAAGAGCACTCTGGATGGCACCACCGCAGAACTGGCCCTGAGCGGCGTATTTATCGCCATTGGCCACAAACCCAACACCGAACTGTTCGCCAACCAGTTGGCGATGCGCGACGGCTACCTGAGCGTGCGCGGCGGCAGTGAAGGCAATGCCACGGCCACCGCCATCCCTGGGGTTTTTGCTGCGGGCGATGTGGCGGACCATGTCTATCGCCAGGCCATCACCTCCGCCGGGGCCGGCTGCATGGCGGCGCTGGATGCCGAGAAGTTTCTCGACATCTAAGCAGCACAGCGGGCGCCCTGCGCCCGCTACCTTCCCTCTCACCGGCAATTGACGCATGCTGACCTGGCTACA
>DAITLT010000254.1:0-2394 GCA_036835505.1 Pseudomonas sp. | reverse complement strand
CGCCCGCCTCCCCTTCCCTTGCTGGCATCGCTTCCCATGCTGACCTGGCTGCAGCGCGACTCGTTGAGCTTTCCACCACTGACGCGCGCCTTGCGCGAGCCTAACGGCTTACTCGCTGCCGGCGGTGATCTCAGCCCGGCACGGCTGATCCAGGCGTATCGACACGGCTGCTTCCCGTGGTTTCAAGAGGGTCAGCCGATTCTCTGGTGGTCACCCGACCCGCGCACCGTGCTGTTTCCAGAGAAGCTGCACGTCTCGCGCAGCCTGGAAAAATGCCTGCGCCAACAGCGTTACAAAGTCAGCTTCGACCAGCAATTTAGCCGAGTCATCCAGGCCTGTGCCGCGCCGCGCACCTATGCCGACGGCACCTGGATCACCACCCCCATGCAGGCGGCCTACGTGCAATTGCACGAACAAGGCATCGCCCATTCGGTCGAGGTTTGGCAGGCCGGAGAGCTGGTCGGCGGCCTCTACGGCCTGGCCATGGGCCAACTGTTCTTCGGCGAATCGATGTTCAGCCGCGCCGACAACGCCTCCAAGGTCGGCTTTGTGACCCTGGTCAGGCAGTTGCGCGATTGGGGATTTCGCCTGATCGACTGCCAGATGCCCACCCAGCACTTGCACAGCTTCGGCGCCCAGGGCATTTCACGCAGCACCTTCGCCGAGCACCTGCGCGAGGGCCTGGATCTGCCGACAACCGCCAATTGGCGCGCCTGGCCGGCTGCGGCCGACTGACATACACTTAAAACGCATGCATCCCGTGAGGGTCAACCATGACCGAGCTGGCCCGTCTCAAGTTTTATGCCACTCAAGCCCACCCTTGTAGCTATCTGCCGACAGAACAGGCCACAACGCTGTTTCTCGACCCCAGCCAGCCCATGGATGCGCAGGTCTACGCCGAATTGTCGGAGGTGGGTTTTCGCCGCAGCGGCGATCATCTGTACCGCCCGCACTGCCAGAAGTGTTCGGCGTGCGTACCAGCCCGCCTGCCGGCAGCCGATTTTCGCCCCAATCGCCAGCAACGGCGCATCCTCAGCCGCAATGCCGACCTGCAGGTACAGGCCGTACGCCCGGCCTTTAGCGAAGAGTATTACGAGCTCTACGCCCGCTATATCGAACAGCGACATGCCGACGGCGACATGTATCCACCCAATCGTGAGCAGTTTTCAACCTTCCTGGTTCGCGACCTGCCCTTTTCGCGTTTTTACGAATTCCGCCTGGGCAATCAGTTGCTCGCTGTAGCCGTCACCGACGTGCTACCCAACGGCTTGTCGGCGGTTTACACCTTCTACGATCCCAATCAAGAACAGCGCAGCCTGGGGCGCTTCGCCATCCTCTGGCAAATCAGCGAAACCCTTCGCCTGGGGCTGCACGCCGTTTACCTGGGTTACTGGATCAAGAACTGCCGAAAGATGAATTACAAGACGCAATACCGCCCCATTGAACTCTTTGTCAATCAGCACTGGGCGATACTCACCTGAAGCCCTTGGCGGACGCGGCCTTTTTCGGGCACAATGCACGCCGCTTTTGCCTGGCGCCAGTTGCACCGGGCCACTCATTTGTATACCGAGGGCTTTACTGCATGTCGAAAGAAGACAGCTTCGAAATGGAAGGCACTGTCGTCGACACCCTGCCCAACACCATGTTCCGTGTGGAGTTGGAAAATGGGCACGTCGTTACTGCGCACATTTCCGGCAAGATGCGCAAAAATTACATCCGCATCCTCACCGGCGACAAAGTTCGTGTTGAGCTGACCCCTTATGACTTGAGCAAAGGTCGCATCACTTACCGCGCCCGCTGATCAAGCCCTAATAAAAAACGCCCGGCTAGCCGGGCGTTTTTTATTTCCCAAGGAAAAGCCTCAGGCCATTTCCGCCGTTGTTTCATAATCGAATGTCAGCTCACCAGCGCTCACATCGATATGCACCACGCCGCCATGCTCAGCCAGGTCACCGAAGAGAATCTCTTCAGCCAGGGGACGCTTGATCCTGTCCTGAATCAGCCGCGCCATTGGCCGGGCACCCATCTGCGCATCGTAACCGCGTTCGGCCAGCCAGCCGCGCGCAGCATCACTGACCTCCAGCTGCACATGCTTGTCTTCAAGTTGCGCCTGCAGTTCGGTGAGGAACTTGTCGACGATGCTCTTGATCACCTCATGGCTAAGGCGGCCAAACTGGATAATGGTGTCCAGGCGGTTGCGGAACTCCGGGGTAAAGCCTTTTTTGATCACATCCATGGCATCCGAAGCGTGATCCTGATGGGTAAAGCCCATCGACGCACGCGCCGCAGTTTCTGCGCCGGCATTGGTGGTCATGATCAGAATCACATTACGGAAGTCGGCCTTGCGGCCATTGTTGTCGGTCAAGGTGCCGTGATCCATCACCTGCAACAGCA
>DAITLT010000253.1:0-5082 GCA_036835505.1 Pseudomonas sp. | reverse complement strand
GCTGGTGACCGTCAGCGCCTGGCCGGCGGAGATCAGGCCCTGATCGTGGTTGTCCAGCTGGTCGTCGAGGGTGACCACGAGATCGCCCTTGCTGGCCAGCACGCCGGCGCCGGAGTTGTCCAGGCTGGCGGCGCTGACGGTCAGCTGGGTGGCCGCGGACAATGCGCCCTTGAGGTTGTTCAGCAGCGCCTGGGTGATCTGCAATTCCAGGGCTTGGCCGCTGATGATCCGCCCGCCGCGGTTGTCCAGTTCGTCGGCCTTCAGCAGGAAGCGCTGGGCGCTGGAGATTTCACCGCCGGCACTGTTGTCGACCTGGCCCAGGTTGTTCAGCAGCAACGCGCCGGGCGTGGCGATCAGGCCCTGGGTGCTGTTGTTCAGCTTGCCGCCTTGCAGGTCGAGGGTCAGTGCGGTTTCGCTGAGCAGCTGGCCATTGTTGTGCTGGTCGAGGCCGCTGGCGGTGACCTGCACGGCGCCCTCGCCAGCGATCAGCCCCTGGTCGTGGTTGTTGAGCTGGGCCGACACGATCGTCAGGCCGGCACCGCTGCTGATCACACCCTTTTGCTGGTTGTCGAGTTGGCCGGTGCCGATGCTCAGCGACTGCTTGGCGCTGATAACCCCGCCGTCGCTGTTGTCCAGGCTGCTGTTGCTGATGGTCAGTTGGCCGTCGCTGAGCAGCGTGCCGCCCTGGTTATCCAGGCTGCCCCTGTTGACGTTCAGTGCGCCTTTGCTGGAGAGCAAGCCGCCTGCGCCGTTATCCAGGCTCTTGGCACCTACCGTCAGGCTGCCGCCGCTGAGCAGCGCACCCTGCTCCCGGTTCGTCAGTGCGCCGGTGAGTTCCACGCTCAGCGCGGTCTGGCTGCTCAGGGTACCGCCTGCGCTGTTGTCCAGGCTGTCGCCGATCAGCACCAGGTTTCGCGGCCGGCGAACACGCCCTTGGCGTTGTTCAGCAGGCGCTGCACGGTCAGTTCCAGGCCCTGGTCGCCGATGATGCGGCCGGCGCCGCTGTTGTCCAGCAGCGCGGCCGGCTGCCCATCAGCCGCCAGCACGTGGAGGACGGCCTTGCCCTGGGTGGAGACTTCCCCGCCGCCGTTGTGCAGGCTGTTGCTGGCCCGGATATCCAGACCCTGGGTCGCGGCGATCAGGCCGCCTTGGCGGTTGTCGATATTCTTGGCGACCAGGGTCAGTTTGCCCTGGCTGAGCAGCTCGCCGGCCTGGGTCGTGGCGTCGCCCTGTTGGCTCAGGCTGTCGACGGTGACCTGCAGGTCGCCCTTGGCGGCTACCTGTCCGCGGTCGCCGTTGCGCAACTCGGCGGCTTCGACAACGAGTTTTCCGTCGGCGAGCAGGGTGCCCTGAGCATGGTTATCCAGCACCTCTTCCACGTCGACGTCGACGTCCGCCTTGCCGCTGACCAGACCGCCGTTGCTATTGTCCAGGCTCTTGCCGGTGAGGCTCAGCTGTTGCTCGGCGACGATCACGCCGCCCTGGTTGTTCAGCGCGGCCTGGGTGACCGTCAGGCTGGCCTTGCTGGACAGCACGCCAGCCTGGCTGTTGTCCAGCGCCTGCGCCCGGACGCTCAGCGCGCCCTGGCTGAGCAGTGCGCCTTCGCCGTGGTTGTCCAGCTTGCCGGTCACAATGGCGGTCAGGCTGCCTTGGCTGCTCAGGGTGCCGGCGCCGCTGTTGTCCAGGCTGCCGGCAGTCAGGGTCAAGGCGCTGCCGGCGGCGATCAGGCCGCCGCGGTTATCCAGGCGGTCGCCGTCGAGCGTGAGCGCGGCCTGGCTGGAGATTTCCCCGGCCTGGTTGTGCAGTTCGGCGGTGGCGGTGACGGACAGATCCTTGCCGCTGGCGATCAGGCCCGCGCCGTTGTCCAGCTCGCCGGCCACGACCGTCAGGCTGCCCTCGGACAGCACACGGCCACCCTCGCTGTTGTTCAGGGTGGCGGCAGCGACTGCGGTGTTGGCCTTGCCACTGAGGGTGCCGCCGCGGTTGTCCAGCTGCTGGGTGAACGTGGCGCTCAGTTCGCGGCGGGCCACCACGCTACCGCTGTTGCGCAGGCTTTGTCCGCTCAGTGCGACATCGCCGATCAGGTTACGGCTGTTGTCCGGGTTGACCCCGGCCTCGATCACGCCCTGGTTGATCAGTTGCCCGCCGTGCAGCTCCACGCGCTCGCGCGCCGCCAGGCTCTGCCGGTTGACCACGGCGCCGCTGGCCTGGGCGTGGAGCTGCTGGCCGGCATAGACCGGGCCGGCCAGATCCAGGCTCTGCGCCTTGAGCCGCACGTCGGTGCTGGCGACGGCCTGCGCCAGGCTCAACTGGCCATTGGCATCGATACGGATATCCCCGGCGCTGGCCGCCATATCGCCGGCCAGCTTGACGCCGACACCGGCCTCGGTGCCGACCAGGCGGATCGCCCCGGCGTACATGCCGCCCAGCGCCGAGCTGTCGATGGCCAACAGGGGTTTGGCGCTGCCGTCGGCGGCCTTGGCGGTGACGGCCAGGTCGTCGGCCTTGACCTGGTTGCGCCCGGTGATGACGTTGAGCTGTTTGGCGTGCAGCTCGGCGTTGAGTTTGGTGCTGCGGGTGATCAGGTCGAACTGGTCGACGTTGCTGGCGTTGAGGCCGGCGCCCTCGATGGCGATCTGCCCGCCGTCGACATCGAAACGATCCAGACGGCCGCTCTCGATCAGCGGCTTGCCGGTGCTCAGGGTGACCCTCGGGGTGTTGATGAAGCCGCAGCCGTCGCACGTGATGCCGTGCGGGTTGGCCACCACCACATGGGCGCCCTGCCCGGCCACTTCGGTATAGCCCTTGAGCGTGCTGGGATTGGCGCCGTTGACTTCGTTGAGGATCAGCTGGGCGGCGCTACCGTTGAGCTTGGCGTTGCCGAGGATCAGGCCGCCCAGCTGAGTCGCCTGGGTCTTGGCGGTGGCGCTATTGAGGATCAGGCCCTGCTGGCCGACGTTGTACTCGCTGAACGTGTTGTGCGACAGGCCGTTGCCGTTGGGCGTGGCGATATTGACGATCGGCACGCCGTTACCGGCCTGGGTCAGGCTGGTGTTGCTACCGGCCGCCACGGTCAACTCGGCGGCGGCGCCGACGATCGGATTGAGGAACAGCACGCCGATCAGGACACTGGCGATGTTTTGAAACAGTGGCGTGCGAACGTCCATGCGTTAAAGCTCCAACCCGCGGGTTTAAAGTGGCAAATCAGCAAGAAATCAGAAGAACAGATCGAGGCGGAAATACAGCGGGTGTTCTTGCCGCTCGATGGCCTCGGGTCGCTCCAGTGAGCGGGCCAGGGTCACGGAGGCAGCCAGGTGCTGGCCGCGGGCGCTCAACTCGATGGCATTGCCGGACAGCCGGCCGCGCTGCTCCGGGTTGTAGCGCCCGCCGCTGATCACCCCGACGTCGTAGGCCAGGGCCAGGCCGTATTCGTGGACGAACGGGCGCAAGGATTCCCAGGCCACCGCCTTGCGCCAGCGCAACTGGTTGCGCCAGTAACCACCACTGTCGCCGGTCAGCGACTGCTCCTTGAAGCCGCGTACCGAGGAGAGGCCACCGACGCTGATGCGCTGCGGGCTGAACAGCACGTCCTCGCTCTTCTGGCCGTTGACCAGGCTGTCGAAGCTGAAGGATTCGCCCCACAGCTGGAACGGCTGCAGGTAGCTCAGGGTCAGGCTGTATTTGTTGTAGCGGGCGACCGGCTCGCCCCCTTGGGGGTGGCCATTCTGCTGGGCATCGAAGGCGGCGATGCCGCGTTGCCAGCCGAGATCCAGGTTGACGAAGGCGCCGCCGATGCGCCGGCCATGGTTGAAGCCCAGCTGACTTTCGCTCAGCCGCTGGCTGGAAACCTCGATCAGGCTGTCGTCGAGATAGTTGCGCGTGCGCAGCTGGCTGACGCCCAGGCTGGCGGCGGTCTTGCTGAGCCCGTCGCGATGCAGCACGCGCTCGCCGCGCAACTGGTGGACCTTGCTCTCGCCATCGGTTTCAAAGAGGAAACCCGCCCCTTCGCTCTGGGTGCGGTAGTAACTCTGGCTGTAGCTGTAGCCGAAGGTCCACCAGCCGTAGGGCAGGTTGTAGGCCAGGCTCTGATTGGCCGAGTGGCGGAAGCGGTCGCTGACCGCATCGCCACCGCCGCGCAGACTGAGTTGATCGGCCAGACCGAGCGGGCTGTCCCAGTCCAGGCCGGCGCCCCACTGCTGCTCACCGGTGCTGTCCTGACCGTCGTTGTGACGGTTCAGGCTGACGTGCCAGGCTTTGTCACGCTGCCCCTCGAGCCGTACCCGGCTGCCGCCGACCTGCTCGCCCGGCACCAGCTCCAGCTGCGCCTGGCGCGACGGCAGGCGGCCCAGCTGATCGACCAGCTGTTCCAGCTCACGCAGGTTGAGCACCTCGCCCGCCTGGCCGGGGAAAGCCATGGCCAGTTCGCGCTCGCTGGCCAGGGCGGAGCTGTCCAGGCCTTCCAGGCGGCCCTCGATGACGATCACCTCCAGCTCGCCATCGGCCAGATCCTGCTGCGGCAGGTAGGCGCGGGTGGTGACGTAACCTCGGCCGATGTAGTGGTCGGTGATGGCCTTGAGCAGCGCGTTGAGCTGGCCAGTGCCCAGGCACTGGCCTTCGAAGGGCTGAACCAGCGCCAGGCGATCGGCCTCGCCGAGCAGGCTGGCACCTTCGAGGCGGATGTGGCGGACTTCGAAGCAGCGCTCTGGCTCCGCCGCCGGTGCGAGAGGGGCCGGCTCGGCCTTTCCCGGGAGTTGCTGCAACTGCTCGAGGCGACGCTGCTGTTCCTGCAGCAGGCGCTCCTGGCGTTCGCGGATCAGCTCGAGGTCGCCCGCAGTCTGCGCAGTGGCGGTAGTCGGGGCGAGAAAAAACAGCAGCCAGATGGCCATAAATCGACAGCGCGGCGCCATGCCTTCAGTCCCTTGAATACGAAAATCCGGCGCGCATTAAAACATATGGCACTGAGCCATCAGCCGATAAATAGGTGATCCGGTGCACATCTTCGGGGATCGGTGCCGAACGCCTGGCGCGCACAGCAGTCGAATGCGACCCCGCGCTGCCGGGCAGCCGCTAGCCAACCGTCAC
>DAITLT010000252.1:0-5086 GCA_036835505.1 Pseudomonas sp. | reverse complement strand
AGCTGAGCTAATCACCCTTCACTCTCGAAGTGGGCGCATTCTAGACACGATTCGAGAACCTGGCAACCCCCAATCGAAAATATTTTTACTGATGCAGCAAAGACTTAGCACAGGGTTGGCCAATCCGCCGGCGGAAGAGAATAATGCGCGCTTTGTAAATGGAGAGTGATCCTTATGTGGTTCCGCAACCTGCTTGTCTATCGCCTTACCCAGGATCTGCCCTTCGTTGCTGACGAACTGCAAGCCGCCCTGGCCGCCAAACCCGCTCGCCCGTGCGCCAGCCAGGAACTCACCACCTATGGTTTCGTCGCCCCGTTCGGCAAGGGTGCAGACGCCCCACTGGTGCATGTCAGCCAGGACTTCATCCTGATTGCCGCGCGCAAGGAAGACCGCATCCTGCCCGGCAGCGTGGTGCGCGATGCCTTAAAGGAAAAGGTCGAGGAAATCGAAGCCGAGCAAATGCGCAAGGTCTACAAGAAGGAGCGTGATCAGCTCAAGGATGAAATCATCCAGGCCTTCCTGCCCCGCGCCTTTATCCGTCGCTCCACCACCTTCGCTGCCATCGCTCCTAAGCAGGGGCTGATTCTGGTCAACTCGGCCAGCCCGAAGCGCGCCGAAGACCTGCTGTCGACCCTGCGCGAAGCCATCGGCTCGCTGCCGGTGCGGCCGCTGACGGTGAAGATGGCGCCGACCGCCGTGCTCACCGAATGGGTCAAGACCCAGCAAGCCGCCGAACACTTCACCGCGCTCGACGAATGCGAACTGCGCGACCCACAGGAAGACGGCGGCATCATTCGCTGCAAACGTCAGGACCTGACCAGCGACGAAATCCAGCTGCACCTCAGCACCGGCAAGCAAGTGACCCAGCTGTCACTGGCCTGGCAGGACAAGCTGTCGTTCGTGCTCGATGAGAAGATGATCGTCAAGCGCCTGCGCTTCGAAGACCTACTGCAAGACCAGGCCGAACAGGACGGTGGCGATGACGACCTGAGCCAGCAGGACGCCAGCTTCACCCTGATGATGCTGACCTTCGGCGAGTTCCTGCCGCAGCTGTTCGACGCCCTCGGCGGCGAAGAAATTCCTCAGGGCATCTGATCCGCGCACCAACAAAAAGCCCGGCATCTGCCGGGCTTTTTCGTTTTCAGACGATCAGCGCTGGCTGCCGCGCAATGCGCCAACCTGCACCTGCAAGGCCTCGCACTTGGCCAACTCCGGCGCCAGCGGTTGCCCGGCGACCAAGGTGATCCGCGACCACAGGCGCTTGAAGAAGCCCTTGTGCGGGTCACGGCTGAAGAAGCTGCCCCACAGCCCCTGCAGCGCCAGCGGAATCACCGGCACCGGGGTTTCGGCGAGGATGCGCTCGATGCCCGACTTGAACTCATTCAGCTCGCCATCGCCGGTCAACTTGCCTTCCGGGAAGATGCACACCAGCTCGCCATTGCGCAGGTATTCGGCAATCTTCTTGAACGCGGCATCGTAGATCAGCAGGTCCTCGCTGCGCCCGGCAATCGGCACGGTGCCGGCGGTACGGAAGATGAAGTTGAGCACCGGCAGGTTGTAGATCTTGTAGTACATGACGAAGCGCACCGGCCGGCGAATGGTGCCGCCGATCAGCAGCGCATCGACAAAGGACACGTGGTTGCACACCAGCACCGCCGCGCCCTCGTCCGGAATCACCTGCAAGTTACGCTGCTCGACCCGGTACATCGAGTGGGTCAGCAGCCAAATGAGAAAGCGCATGCTGAACTCGGGCACCAGCTTGAAGATGTAGCTGTTGACCGCGATGTTCATCAGCGACACCGCCAGGAACAACTGCGGAATACTCAGCTTGGCCAGGCTCAGGAACAGGATCGAGGCAATCGCCGAAATCACCATAAACAGGGCATTGAGGATGTTGTTGGCGGCGATCACCCGCGCCCGCTCGTTCTCCGCAGTGCGCGCCTGGATCAGCGCATACAGCGGCACGATATAGAAGCCGCCGAACAAGCCGATGCCGAAGATGTCGGCCAGCACCCACCAGGCCTGCGGCTCTGCCAGCACCGCCAGCCAGGTGTGCGGCTCAAGACCGGCGGCGAAGCCACCCGAATGCCACCATAAAAGCACGCCAAACACCGTCAGGCCCAAGGAGCCGAACGGCACCAGGCCGATCTCCACCTTGCCGCCGGAGAGCCGCTCACAGAGCATCGAACCACTGGCAATACCGACCGAGAACACGGTGAGAATCAGGGTCACCACGCTTTCGTCGCCGTGCAGCCACTCTTTGGCGTAGGCCGGAATCTGGGTCAGGTAGATGGCGCCGAGAAACCAGAACCACGAGTTACCCACCAGCGAGCGTGACACCGAGGGCGTCTGCTGTTGCAGGCCCAGGCGCAGGATCGACCAGGACTGACGGAAGATATTCCAGTCCACCTGCAGCTCCGGCATGGCTGCATGGGCCCGCGGAATGCCGCGACTGGCCAGGTAACCGACACAGGCCACCAGCACAATCGCACCCGCCACCCAATTGGCGTAGGCGCTGCCGGACATCATCATGCCGGCGCCGATGGTGCCGGCGAGAATGGCCAGAAACGTGCCCATTTCCACCAGCGCGTTGCCGCCCACCAACTCATCTTCGTTCAGCGCTTGCGGCAGGATCGAGTATTTCACCGGGCCGAAAATCGCCGAGTGGGTGCCCATGGCAAACAGGGCAAGAAACATCAGCGGCAAATTGTTGAGCAGAAAACCGCCGGCCCCCACCGCCATGATCACGATCTCGGCCAGCTTGATCGCGCGGATCAAGGCGTCCTTGGCGAACTTCTCGCCAAACTGGCCTCCCAGGGCGGAGAACAAAAAGAACGGCAGGATAAACAGCAGCGCACACAGGTTGACCAGCAGCGCGCGGTCAGCCGCCAGGCTGAGCTTGTAGAGAATGGCGAGAATCAGCGACTGCTTGAAGATGTTGTCGTTGAAGGCACCCAGCAACTGGGTGAGAAAGAACGGCAAAAAGCGTCGTTTACCCAGCAATGAGAACTGCGAATGGTTACTCATGGTGTTGTTCATCGTCCCTTATGCGGCCCCACTGGCCGTACTGAATTGGATCGCATCCACGGCTAGAAAAGCCACAGTCTTGGGCGATTTTGCTGCGGCAGTCGGCAAAATCGCTCGCCATCAGATGGGCAGTTGACCTAAGGCCCAGCGCAGCAGAAAGAACATCAGCAGCCCCCCGCCAATTGTCGCCAGCAGATGACGGGTCAGAGCCGCGATCAGGATGCACGCCACCCCAGCCAGCAAATAAGCGTTATCCAGGCTTAGCTGCCAATGCTGGCCGTCGGGCATAAACATACCCGGCAGCACAATCGCCGCGAGGACCGCACCGGGCACGTAATGCAGGCCCTGACGCACGATCAGCGGAAAACCCAGATGGGGAAAGGCGAACAGACTGTAACGGATGGCGAAGGTGATCAGCGCCATGCCGATGATCAGGCTCCAGATCGACATCAGACGACCTCCTCGACGACCTGCAGCCCTTGTCGGCGCTCCAGGTATAAACCGATGGCGATGCCGCTCACCGCGGCTGCCAGCAAGCCCAGCTTATAAGGCAAGCCATGACAGACCAGCGCCACCGCCCCGGCCAGCAGCGCCGCCGCCACCTGGGGCCAGTTACGCAGCATCGGCACCACCACGCCGATAAAGGTCGCCAGCATGGCGAAATCCAGGCCCCAGGCCGCCAGGTTCGGCACCGTCTGGCCAAACAGCACGCCGATCAGGGTACACAGCTGCCAATTCAGGTACATGGCCAACGCCGCCCCGAAGAAGTACCAATGCTTGTACGCCGCACTGTCCGGCTCGGCATAACGCTGCTGGACCACGGCAAAGGCCTCATCGGTCAGCCAGAACGCCAACGGCAGCCGCCAGCGCGCCGGCAAATGCCGAACGAAAGGCTGCAAGGTGGCGCTGTACAAGGCATGGCGCAGGTTGACCACCAGGGTGGTCAGCAACAGCACCGCCATCCCGGCCCCGCCGCTGAGCAGCGACAGGGCAATAAACTGCGCCGAGCCGGCAAACACCAAGAGCGACATGCCCATCGCCTGGGCCGCCGACCACCCGGCCGAGGCCGCCAGGGTGCCGTAGATGATGCCGAACGGCATGGCGCCAACCAGCAGCGGCAACATGTCGCGCATGGCCTGAAAGAATTCGCGTGAACGGGACATAACACCTCCGAAGGTCAAGCAGGCTAGCGTTTCGGGGCGCGCTTGTCTTGATGGATCGATCAAGATTTTCACCGCCACAGGCTGCGACCTTGGTCGCCCCTGACGGCACGGGCCTGACGTGCGAGACTGGGCTCATTAATATGGCCACATCCGCGCTTAGCCTTGTACGGGGGCGAAGCTCTTCGTAGGAGCCAGCTTGCTGGCGATCGCGCTTAGCGCGAAAAGCATCGTCAGCACGCGGGCTGCTACGGGGGCGGTGTTTTGCTTGACGAGCCATTGCAACGATCCACGGTGCCGCCTCGCAGGCGACCAACACCCAGCAGGTTTTACCGGCGAGCCTCTCGCCACGTGCAGTCGGAGTATCCATGACCTTGTCCAACGGCTTGATCGCCGCGGTCGCCCTGGCCTACATGGCCATCCTGTTTGCCATCGCCTTTTATGGCGACCGCCGCGGCACGGCACTGTCGCCGCGCCTGCGCGCCTGGGTCTACAGCCTGTCGCTGGCGGTGTATTGCAGCAGTTGGACGTTCTTTGGCGCGGTCGGCCAGTCCGCCGAGCAGTTGTGGGCCTTTGTGCCGATCTACCTGGGGCCGATCCTGCTGATGCTGTGCGCACCCTGGCTGCTGCAAAAGATGGTGATGATCAGCAAACAGGAGAACATCACCTCGATTGCCGATTTTATCGCCGCCCGCTACGGCAAGTCGCAATCCCTGGCGGTGGCCGTGGCGCTGATCTGCCTGGTCGGCGTGCTGCCCTATATCGCCCTGCAACTGAAAGCCATCGTCCTCGGCGTCAACCTGCTGATTGGCGGTGGCGCCGATGCCAACGGCGTGCGCGCCCAGGACACCGCCCTGGTGCTGGCCCTGGTGCTGGCCCTGTTCGCCATCCTGTTTGGC
>DAITLT010000251.1:0-5096 GCA_036835505.1 Pseudomonas sp. | reverse complement strand
CTTCGGGGCGCAGATCTTTATCGGTCACCGTGCTGAGAACGCCGCCACGGCCGATGTGTTGGTGGTGTCCAGCGCAGTGAATACCGCCAACCCGGAAGTGGCGACGGCCATCGAACGGCGTATTCCGGTGGTGCCACGGGCCGAAATGCTCGCCGAGCTGATGCGCTACCGCCACGGTATCGCGGTGGCCGGCACCCACGGTAAAACCACCACCACCAGCTTGATCGCCTCGGTATTCGCTGCCGGCGGCCTCGATCCAACCTTCGTGATTGGCGGCCGTTTGAATGCTGCCGGCACCAATGCCCAACTGGGCGCCAGCCGGTACCTGGTGGCCGAAGCCGACGAAAGTGACGCCAGCTTCCTGCACCTGCAGCCGCTGGTGGCGGTGGTCACCAATATCGACGCCGACCATATGAGCACCTACGGCGGCGACTTCAACAAGTTGAAGAAGACCTTCGTCGAGTTCCTCCACAACCTGCCGTTCTACGGCCTGGCCGTGGTCTGCCTGGATGACCCCCATGTGCGCGAAATTCTGCCGCTGATTGCCCGGCCGACCATTACCTATGGCCTGTGTGACGACGCCGATGTACGCGCCATCAATATCCGCCATGCCGGCATGCAGACCTATTTCACCGTGCTGCGTCCCGGCCGCGAGCCGCTGGATGTGTCGGTGAAGATGCCGGGCAACCACAACGTGCTGAACTCCCTGGCGACCATCGCCATTGCCACCGACGAGGGCATCGATGACGCCGCCATCGTCGCCGGCCTGTCGGGCTTTCAGGGCGTGGGTCGGCGCTTCCAGGTGTACGGCGAGCTGCCGGTGGAAAATGGCAGCGTGATGCTGGTGGACGACTACGGTCACCACCCGCGGGAAGTCGCCGCGGTGATCAAGGCCGTGCGCAGCGGCTGGCCGGAGCGCCGCCTGGTGATGGTTTACCAGCCGCACCGCTACAGCCGCACCAATGATTTGTATGACGATTTCGTTCAGGTTCTGAGCGATGCCAACGTGCTGTTGCTGATGGAAGTCTACCCGGCCGGCGAGGCGCCGATTCCTGGGGCCGATAGCCGTCATCTGTGCCGCAGCATTCGTCAGCGCGGCCAGCTCGACCCGATCTATATCGAGCGCGGCATCGAGCTGGCACCGCTGGTCAAGCCGCTGCTGCGCGCCGGCGACATCCTCCTCTGCCAGGGCGCCGGCGACATCGGCGGACTGGCCCCGCAGTTGCTCAAGCATCCGTTGTTTGTCGTTGAAGGTGAGTCGAAATGAGTGCCGCATTGAAGTCCAGTCTCGACCCTAAGGCCTTTGGCCGCGTGGCCGTGTTGTTCGGTGGCAAGAGCGCCGAGCGTCCGGTCTCGCTGAAATCCGGCGCCGCCGTGCTGGAGGCTCTGCAGGGTGCTGGCGTGGATGCCTTTGGTATCGATGTGGGCGCCGATCTGTTGCAGCACCTGAGCCGCGAGAAAATCGACCGCGCCTTTATTGTCTTGCACGGCCGTGGCGGTGAAGACGGCAGCATGCAGGGCCTGCTCGAATGCCTGCAGATTCCCTACACCGGCAGCGGCGTGCTGGCCTCGGCCCTGGCCATGGACAAGCTGCGCACCAAGCAGGTGTGGCAAAGCCTGGGCTTGCCGACCCCGCGCCATGCGGTGTTGGCCAGTGCCGAGGATTGCACCGCGGCGGCTGCCGAGTTGGGCTTCCCGCTGATCGTCAAGCCGGCCCATGAAGGCTCGAGCATCGGCATGGCCAAGGTCGATGACCTGGCTGCGCTGGTCGCTGCCTGGCAGGACGCCAGCCGTTACGACAGTCAGGTGCTGGTGGAGCAGTGGATCAGCGGCCCCGAGTTCACCATCGCCATGCTGCGCGGCCAAGTGTTGCCGCCGATTGCCCTGGGCACCAGCCACAGCTTTTACGATTACGACGCCAAGTACCTGGCCAATGACACCCAGTACCGCATCCCCTGCGGTCTCGATGCGGCCAAGGAAGACGAGCTCAAGCACCTGACGGCGCGCGCCTGCGAAGCCGTCGGCACCCAGGGCTGGGCGCGGGCGGACGTGATGCAGGATGCCACCGGCAAGTTCTGGCTGCTGGAAGTAAACACCGTGCCGGGCATGACCGATCACAGCCTGGTGCCGATGGCCGCTCGCGCCGCCGGCCTGGATTTCCAGCAGTTGGTGCTGGCGATCCTGGCCGACAGCGTTGAGGCGCGAGGCTAAGCCATGAGCGCCACCCTGCGTTACTCGCCCATCACCGCCGAGCGCAGTCCGTCGCGCAAGCCGGTGGCGCGCGGTGCCAGCCGGATGGTGGCCAAGGAGCCGCTGGCGGCCCGGCCGAAAGCCGACTTCAGCGGCCTCAAGCGTTTGTTCTGGCCGCTGCTGTTGCTGGCGCTGGGCTTGGGTGCCTACACCTTGGCTGAACGGGCCTTGCCTTACGCCGACCGGCCAATCAGCCAGGTCAGCGTCCAGGGTGAGCTCAGCTATATCAGCCGGGAAGCCGTGCAGCAGCGCATCGCACCGTTTATCGAGGCGAGCTTTTTCACCGTCGATTTGACCGCAATGCGCAATGAACTTGAGCAAATGCCCTGGATCGCCCATGCCGAAGTGCGACGCATCTGGCCGGACCAGGTGCTGATCCAGCTGGATGAGCAACTGCCGGTGGCCCGCTGGGGCAACGAGGCCTTGCTGAACAACCAGGGCCAGGCGTTCGCCCCGCGTGAGCTGACCCATTACGAGAATCTGCCGCAGTTGTACGGCCCGCAGCGCGCCCAACCGGCGGTGATGCAGCAGTATCAGTTGCTCAGTCAGTTGCTGCGTCCGCTGGGGTTTTCGGTGGCCAGCCTGGAGTTGCGTGAGCGCGGCAGCTGGTTTTTGACCACTGGGGTGAACAGCACCGGGCAGAGCATCGAGCTGTTGCTGGGGCGTGACCATGTGCTGGAAAAAATGCGCCGGTTTGTCGCCATTTACGAAACAACCCTAAAGCCGCAAATCGCCAATATCGCCCGTATCGACCTGCGTTACGCCAACGGCCTGGCCGTCGGCTGGCGCACCCCGCTACCGGCCACGGCGGCTAACCCCGCCGCCGTACAGTGAAATCAGGAGCAAGGAGCATGGCAAACGTGCAGAGCGGCAAGATGATCGTTGGCCTGGATATCGGCACTTCGAAAGTAGTGGCCCTGGTCGGTGAGCTGACCAGCGATGGCCAACTGGAAATCGTCGGCATCGGCACCCATCCGTCGCGCGGCCTGAAAAAGGGCGTGGTGGTGAATATCGAGTCCACCGTGCAATCGATCCAGCGCGCCGTCGAAGAGGCTCAGCTGATGGCCGGTTGCCGGATTCACTCGGCCTTTGTTGGCGTGGCCGGCAGCCATATTCGCAGCCTCAACTCCCATGGCATCGTCGCCATCCGTGACCGCGAAGTCAGCCCCGCCGACCTTGAGCGCGTACTGGATGCGGCCCAGGCCGTGGCCATTCCGGCGGATCAGCGAGTGCTGCATACCCTGGCCCAGGATTATGTGATCGACAACCAGGAAGGGGTGCGTGAACCCCTGGGCATGTCGGGCGTGCGCCTGGAGGCCAAAGTGCATGTGGTGACCTGCGCGGTGAATGCGGCACAGAATATTGAAAAGTGTGTCCGGCGTTGTGGTCTGGAAGTTGACGACATTATTTTGGAGCAACTGGCCTCGGCCTATTCGGTATTAACCGACGACGAGAAAGAGTTGGGTGTGTGCCTGGTCGATATTGGCGGTGGAACTAGCGATATTGCAATATTCACAGAAGGTGCAATACGTCACACTGCGGTCATTCCAATTGCCGGCGACCAGGTAACTAACGATATTGCCATGGCATTAAGGACCCCAACTCAGTATGCCGAAGAGATAAAGATTCGGTATGCTTGCGCATTGGCCAAGTTGGCCGGTGCCGGGGAAACCATCAAGGTGCCCAGCGTTGGCGATCGGCCGCCGCGGGAGCTGTCCCGCCAGGCCTTGGCCGAGGTGGTAGAACCACGCTACGACGAGTTGTTTACTTTGGTCCAGGCCGAGTTGCGCCGTAGTGGTTATGAAGACTTGATTCCGGCAGGGATTGTTCTTACCGGCGGTACTGCGAAGATGGAAGGCGCAGTTGAATTAGCCGAAGAGATCTTTCACATGCCGGTGCGTTTAGGGGTGCCACACAGCGTCAAGGGATTGGCCGACGTTGTGCGTAATCCGATTTACTCGACCAGTGTCGGCTTGTTGTTGTATGGCTTGCAGAAGCAGATCGATGGTATTTCGATGTCCGGCGGCAACAGTTTCAGCGATGAAGGCAAAGCCCCGGTACTTGAGCGAGTAAAACGCTGGTTTCAAGGTAATTTCTAAAAGTTGCACCGTGACTGCAGTAGGCGATACAACTAGAAAGTTAAAAAGGAGAGGGGAAAATGTTCGAACTCGTAGACAACGTCCCGCAAAGCGCCGTTATCAAAGTTATTGGTGTGGGTGGCGGTGGTGGTAACGCCGTCAATCACATGGTTAAAAACAATATTGAAGGTGTTGAGTTTATTTGTGCCAACACCGACGCCCAAGCGCTGGGCAAGGTCGGCGCGCGCACCATCCTGCAGCTGGGCACCGCTATCACCAAGGGCCTGGGTGCTGGCACCAATCCGGAAATCGGTCGCCAGGCGGCGATGGAAGACCGTGAGCGCATCACCGAGGTGCTGCAGGGTGCCGACATGGTGTTTATCACCACCGGCATGGGCGGCGGTACCGGCACCGGTGCGGCACCGATCATCGCGCAGATCGCCAAAGAGATGGGCATCCTGACGGTTGCCGTGGTGACCCGTCCGTTCCCGTTCGAAGGCAAGAAGCGCATGCAAGTCGCCGACGAGGGCATTCGTGCGCTGTCGGAGTGCGTTGACTCGCTGATCACCATCCCCAACGAGAAGCTGCTGACCATCCTCGGTAAGGACGCCAGCCTGCTCAGCGCGTTCGCCAAGGCGGACGATGTGCTGACCGGCGCGGTACGCGGCATCTCCGACATCATGCTGCGTGAAGGCCTGATGAACGTCGACTTTGCCGACGTGAAAACCGTGATGAGCGAAATGGGCATGGCGATGATGGGCACTGGCT
>DAITLT010000250.1:0-5124 GCA_036835505.1 Pseudomonas sp. | reverse complement strand
TTGTCGCCGGTCATGGCCGACTCCAAAGCCTCAATGGACTTTTCCCGACCGACAAACAGCGGGATCACCATGTGTGGATAAACCACAACATCGCGCAACGGCAGGAGAGGCAATTCGATGGTTGTCTTCATGATCTTGGCTCTACAGCGGCCATATGGCCGTAAACAGATAGGAACACCCTTGCGCTCAAGATGGGGGCGCCCATGAAAAAAAACAAGCAAATGAGACACAAATACAAAGGGGCCCGTAGGCCCCTTTGTTTCATCATGCAACCAAGCGCATCACGCGTCTGGCGCGGCCTTGGCCGGCACTTCCGGGTTTTCATAGATCAGCAGCGGCTTGGATGTGCCGAGGATGACGCTCTCGTCAATCACCACCTTGCTAACCTCGGATTGCGAGGGAATCTCGTACATGGTGTCGAGCAGCACACCTTCGAGAATCGAACGCAAACCACGCGCCCCGGTCTTGCGCTCAAGCGCGCGCTGGGCCACGGCCTTGAGTGCGTCTGGACGGAACTCCAGATCCACACCTTCCATCTCGAACAGCTTGCCGTACTGCTTGGTCAAGGCGTTCTTCGGCTCGGTGAGAATTTGCATCAAGGCAGCTTCATCCAACTCATCCAGGGTCGCAATCACCGGCAAGCGACCAACGAACTCGGGGATCAGGCCGAACTTGACCAGATCATCCGGCTCTACACTGCGCAGTGATTCGCCAACCTTCTTGCCCAGATCAATGCTGCGCACCTCGGCATTGAAGCCGATGCCACCACGAGCCGAACGCCCCTGGATAACCTTCTCCAACCCGGAAAACGCGCCGCCACAGATGAACAGAATGTTGCGCGTGTCCACCTGCAGGAACTCCTGCTGGGGATGCTTGCGCCCCCCCTGCGGCGGCACAGATGCCACAGTACCTTCGATCAATTTCAGCAGGGCCTGCTGCACACCCTCACCCGAAACATCGCGGGTAATCGAGGGGTTATCCGACTTGCGCGAAATCTTATCGATTTCATCGATATAGACAATGCCCATCTGGGCCTTCTCGACATCGTAATCGCACTTCTGCAGCAGCTTCTGAATGATGTTCTCGACGTCCTCCCCCACATAACCGGCTTCGGTCAGGGTGGTGGCGTCGGCGATGGTGAAGGGCACATTGAGCAGGCGCGCCAGGGTCTCCGCCAGCAGGGTTTTACCCGAGCCAGTGGGGCCAATCAGCAGGATGTTGCTCTTGCCCAGCTCGACATCGTCTTTCTTGTCGCGCTGATTCAAGCGTTTGTAGTGGTTGTAAACCGCCACCGCCAAGACCTTCTTCGCCCGCTCCTGACCAATCACATACTGATCGAGGATGGTGCTGATTTCCTTGGGCGCCGGGAGTTTGTGCGCACTGCTTTCGGCCTGGGCTTCCTGCACCTCCTCACGGATGATGTCATTGCACAGGTCGACACATTCGTCGCAGATAAAGACCGAGGGGCCGGCAATCAACTTGCGCACTTCATGCTGGCTTTTGCCGCAGAAGGAGCAATAAAGCAATTTGCCGTTGTCCTCGCCGTTGCGGGTATCAGTCATTCGATCAATCCAATCCGGTAGGCTTGCAACACAAGATGAGGGCAAATGCAGGCTTTTTCAAGCCTGCCAAGACGGCCGAAAGGTTCTCGGCCATAAATTACCGGGTGACTTAGCTCGCCGCCATTTCGCGCTTGCTGATCACTTTATCGATAAGACCGTAAGCAACACCTTCCTCGGCGCTCATGAAATTGTCACGATCGGTGTCGCGAGCAATCACATCCAGCGGCTGGCCGGTGTGCGCAGCCATGATCCGGTTCAGGCGATCACGGATGGTCAGAATTTCCTTGGCATGGATCTCGAAGTCCGAGGCCTGGCCCTGGAAACCACCCAGCGGCTGGTGAATCATCATGCGCGAATGCGGCAGGCAATAACGCTTACCGGCGGCGCCGCCGACCAACAGCAAGGCGCCCATGCTGCAGGCCTGGCCAATGCAGATGGTCGACACGTCCGGCTTGATGAACTGCATGGTGTCGTAGATCGACATGCCCGCAGTCACCGAGCCGCCCGGCGAGTTGATATACAGATGAATGTCCTTGTCCGGGTTTTCCGCCTCAAGGAACAGCAATTGGGCGACCACCAGGTTGGCCATGTAGTCCTCTACCGGGCCGACCAGGAAGATCACGCGCTCTTTCAGCAGGCGCGAATAGATGTCGTAGGCGCGCTCACCGCGGGCGGACTGCTCGACCACCATCGGCACCAGGCCACCAGCGGCCTGAATTTCAGAGGCTTGCATATAAGAATTACGGGACATGTGCTGCGCTCGCTCCCTAATAGTCATGTCGCAAAGACACATAAGCCAGCACGATGGCTGGCTTATGGTTACTCGAACAAAGCGAAGAAATCAGGCGGCTTGTGCAGCTTCAGCCGGCTTGACCGCTTCCTCGTAAGAGACCGGCTTGTCAGTCACATTAGCCTTCTGCAGGACAGTATCTACAACTTGTTCTTCCAGCACAACCGAACGCACTTCGTTCAGTTGCTGGTCGTTTTTGTAGTACCAGGCCACGACCTGCTCGGGCTCCTGATAGGCCGAAGCCATCTCCTGGATCATTTCACGCACGCGCGCTTCATCAGGCTTGAGCTCGGCTTGCTTGACCACTTCGGCCACGATCAGACCCAGCACGACACGACGCTTGGCCTGCTCTTCAAACAGCTCAGCCGGCAATTGATCGGGCTTGATGTTGCCACCGAACTGCTGCACGGCCTGCACACGCAGACGATTGACTTCGTTACCCAGCAGCGACTTTGGCACTTCGATCGGGTTGGCCGAGAGCAAGCCATCCATTACCTGGTTTTTAACCTTGGACTTGATCGCCTGACGCAGTTCACGCTGCATGTTCTTGCGCACTTCGGCACGGAAACCTTCCAGGCCGCCTTCCTTGATGCCGAACAGAGCGAAGAATTCGTCATTCAGCTCAGGCAGCAGCGGCTCGGCAACGGCATTGACCGTCACAGTGAACTCGGCAGCCTTGCCGGCCAGTTCCAGGTTCTGGTAGTCCGCCGGGAAGCTCAGGCTGAGCACGCGCTCTTCGCCAGCACTGGCGCCAACCAGGCCTTCTTCAAAGCCAGGAATCATGCGGCCAGAGCCCAACACCAACTGAGTGCCTTTCGCCGAACCGCCGGCGAAGACCTCGCCATCAACCTTGCCGACAAAATCGATATTCAGCTGATCGCCATCCTGCGCGGCACGCGCGGCGGTCTCAAAGCGGGTGTTCTGCTTGCGCAGGATTTCCAGCATATTTTCCAGATCGGCGTCAGCTACTTCAGCCTGCAGGCGCTCGATGGCAATGCTCTCGAAACCAGCAACCTGGAACTCCGGGAACACTTCAAAAGTGGCGATGTACTCAAGATCCTTGCCCTTCTCGAACACCTTCGGCTCTACCGCCGGGGAACCGGCCGGATTCAGCTTCTGTGCAACCACGGCTTCATAGAAGGTGGCCTGGATCAAATCACCCAGCGCTTCCTGGCGAGCGGCGTCTTCATAACGCTGACGAATCACACTCATCGGCACTTTGCCCGGACGGAAGCCCGGCACCTTGGCACGACGAGCCGTCTGCTGCAGACGCTTGTTGACTTCGGTCTCGATACGCTCAGCCGGGACACCAATGGTCATGCGGCGCTCAAGAGCGGAGGTGCTTTCAACAGAAACTTGCATGGACTTTCCTCATTGCACAGACGTAGGCGGCCGTTCTGGCCCCAGAATCAAGGGCACACATTCTAGAGGGGGAAATTACAGAAGTCACCCTACAGAAACAGGCGGCATAATAAAGAAGAGAACAACTAAAGATGGTGCGGACGGAGAGACTCGAACTCTCACGCCTTGCGGCGCTGGAACCTAAATCCAGTGTGTCTACCAATTCCACCACGTCCGCGGGCAAAACTCTGAAACAAAAACCCCAGACGATGGCCTGGGGTTTTTAAAATATGGGGTGGACGATGGGGATCGAACCCACGACACCAGGAGTCACAATCCTGTGCTCTACCAACTGAGCTACGCCCACCATATTGCGTTGCTTATGCCAAGTAGCCCGATGGCGCACCCGGCAGGACTCGAACCTGCGACCATCCGCTTAGAAGGCGGATGCTCTATCCAACTGAGCTACGGGCACTTATTCATCCGCATCTTGCTTTAAGCGCAGACTAAAAGCTTCGGCTTTAGTCGCATCCTGTAACGATGCCATCAACCTTGTTACCCAGCAGCTAGCTGTGCTCGACAAGCGGGGCGAATGTTATATAGGGAGGCCTAAAGCGTCAACAAGAAAATTAAAAAAAATGAACCGCATAAAGGAGTTAGCTGAAATTGGCCAGGCAGTGCCTTTGCCCGCGCAACGGTCCATGCGAGAATGCCCGTCCTTTTTTAATTCATCCCAATGGTTAACCAAGCGACATGACCGCACAACTGATCGACGGCAAAGCAATTGCCGCCAGCCTCCGCCAGCAAATTGCCCAACGTGTCGCCGAGCGCCGCCAACGCGGCCTGCGCGCGCCCGGCCTGGCGGTCATTCTGGTGGGCAATGACCCGGCCTCCGAGGTTTATGTCTCGCACAAACGTAAAGACTGCGAAGAAGTCGGTTTCATGTCCAAGGCTTACGACCTGCCCGCCAGCACCAGCCAGACTGAACTGCTGAGCCTGATCGATAGCCTCAACGAGGCAGCCGAGATTGATGGCATTTTGGTGCAATTGCCCCTACCGGCCCATCTGGACGCCTCGCAACTGCTCGAACGCATCCGCCCGGACAAAGACGTCGACGGCTTCCACCCCTACAACGTTGGTCGCCTGGCTCAGCGCATCCCGCTGCTGCGCCCCTGCACCCCCAAAGGCATCATGACCCTGCTGGAAAGCACCGGAGCCGACCTGCATGGCATGCACGCCGTGATCGTTGGCGCCTCCAACATTGTGGGTCGACCGATGGCCCTGGAACTGCTGCTGGCCGGCTGCACCGTGACCGTCACTCACCGCTTCACCAAGGACCTGCCCGGCCATCTGGCCACTGCCGACCTGGTGGTTGTGGCGGCCGGCAAGCCCGGCCTGGTCAAAGGCGAGTGGATCAAGCCAGGTGCCATC